>JAPOLW010000356.1 GCA_029976905.1 bacterium
GACCTTCGCCACCGTGCCCACGATCATCCACGACCTGCTCACCCATCCCGAGGTCGATCCCGCCCAGTTGGCAACTCTCGAGCGCCCCGGGGTCGGGGGCGCCGACCTGCCAGAATCCCTGCGCGATCTCTACCGCGAACGTTTCGGGGCCGAGATCACGATCGGCTACGGTCTGACCGAAGCGCCGACCTCGGTCACCGTCACCGACCCCACCGCTGCGCCGATTCCCGGAGAGGCCGGCACGGCGCTGCCGCAGGTCGAGATCCAGATCCGCGACGAAGACGGACGTCCGTGCCCGCCGGGCGTCCCCGGGGAGATCTGCGTGGCCCCCCGGACGCAAGGGCCCTGGGCGGGGGTGTACACGCCCATGTTGGGATACTGGAACCGCCCCGAGGAGACGCGGACGGCGTTGCGCGATGGCGTACTGCACACCGGCGATGTGGGCCATCTCGACGAGGAGGGCCATCTCTTCGTCCTCGATCGACGCAACGACCTGATCCTGCGGGGCGGTGCCAACGTCTATCCGGCCGAGGTCGAACGGGTCCTCCATCGCGACGTCCGGGTCGCGGGTTGCGCCGTCGTGGGCCGCGCCGACGAGCGCCTGGGCGAGCGGGTCGCCGCCTTCGTCGAGCTCACTGCGGAGGCGACGGCCTCGGGTGACGAGGTTCTCGTGTCGCTGGCGCAACTCTGCCGGGAGGAGTTGGCGCGCTACAAGGTTCCCGAAGAATGGCACCTGGTCGACGCGCTGCCGCGGTCCCCCATGGGAAAAGTCCGCCGGGCCGAACTGCGAAAAGGGCTCGCCTGAGCGAAGACGGGAGGGAGCAATGGAAGGAAAACTCCGCGGACGGGTGGCTCTGGTGACCGGCGCCGGCGGTGCCGCCTGCGGCGGTGCCATCTGCCGGGGGCTTGCCGCCGAGGGCGCGACGGTGATCGGGCTCGACCACCACGAACGCCGCTGCAACGACGTCATGGAAGCCGTGCATCGCGATTTCGGCGTACCGACCCACGCGTTCACCGCAGACGTCGCCGATCGGTCGGCCGTCGATGCGATCCTGGCCACCGTCGAACGGGAGATCGGGACGATCGAAATCCTGGTGAACAATGCTGCCCTGAACGTGCAGGGCAGCATCTTCGACTACGACCCCGAAGATTGGGACCGCGTCCTCGACGTCGACCTGACGGCCTGCTGGTACCTCACCCGGCGAACGGTCGGCGGCATGCGGGCGCTGGGGCGCGGGTCGATCGTGAACATCTCGTCGGTCGCGGGCTACCTCGGCGGTGGCGGCAGCGAGGCACCCTACGCGGCCTCGAAGGCGGCCCTCCACGACGTCACCCGATCGACCGCCATCGAAGGAGGACCGTACGGCATCCGCTGCAACGCCATCGCCGTCGGCATCGTGCGCTCGAAGTTCGTCGAAAAGCACATGGAGACGCTCCGCAGTCACATCGAACGCACGCCCCTGCGACGCGCGGCCGAACCCGACGAAATTGCGCGCGTCACGACCTTTCTCGCCTCGGACGACGCTTCCTTCATCACCGGAGACGTCGTGAACGCCAGCGGCGGATACTGGCTCTCGATCTGAGGAGGCCACCGGGCCGGCCGGGAGAAGCCCGTGCCCGGACGGCACGACTGAGCTACCGTTTCTTCCGGAGGACACTCTGCATGGCTGACCTCGCGATCCGAAACGCGAACATCGTCGACGGCACCGGGCGCCCGGGCTTCCACGGAGACCTGCTCCTCTCCGGCGGGAGAATCACCTCGGTCGGTGGCCGGGCGGAGGCCGCCATACGCACGATCGATGCCGGAGGCCTTACGCTCAGTCCGGGGTTCATCGACATCCACACGCACTTCGACCCGCAGCTCTGCTGGGACGGCTTCGCCACCCCGTCGATCGAGCACGGGGTCACGACCGTAGTCATCGGGAATTGCTCGCTCAGTCTCGCTCCGGTGCGCCCCGAGGGCGTGCGGAAGCTGGTCTTGATGTTCCAGGTGATCGAAGACATCCGCGAGCCGACCTTCGACGCCGCGGTGCCGTTTTCCTGGGAGAGCTTCCCCGAATACCTCGACCATCTGCGCGGACGACTCGGAATCAACGTAGGCGCGCTCGTCGGACACTCGGCGCTGCGCAGCTATGTCATGGGTCCCGACAGCCAACGGCGCACCGCCACCGATGCCGAGCTCGAAACCATGTGCGCCCTGCTCGAAGAGGCCATGGCCTGCGGCGCCCTCGGGCTCTCCTCCTCCTACGTCGACGTCGACGAGCAGATGCGTCCCGTCCCAAGCCGCTTCGCCGACCTGCGCGAGAGAATCGCCCTCTGCCACGCCGTCCGGAAGAGTGGCCGCGGCGTCTATCAGGTCGTGCCCAATTTCCTCTCGCGCGAGCAACAACTCGAAAACATCGCCGAACTCTCCGAAATCAGCCGGGCGACGGGAATCCTTTGTTCCCTGCAGCCCGTCCTCGCCTCTCCCACGGCACCGGAAGTGGTTGCCGCGCTCGAAGCCGAGCGGGCCCGCGGCGCGCGCCTCTACGGACAGGTCATGCCGCGCACCTTCGACCTGAACGTGCGTCTCTCCGAGACCAGCATGCTGCTTTTCGGACTACCCCGTTGGAAGGAGATCATGGACGCGCCGGTCGCCGAGCGGATCGCCGCCTTCCGCGACCCGGCTCGTCGCCGGGCCCTCATCGACGACATGGCGCAGCCGTCGACCATGAGCGCGTCCGTTCCCTACCTGCGCGTCGGCAAGACCCGGGCCGCGGCCAACCAGGTATACGTGGGCCGGCGATTGAAGGAGATTGCGAGCGCCGAAGGGAAGCCGGTCGCCGAGGTGTTGATCGACATCGCCCTGGCCGACGACCTCGAGACCGAATTCCAGATGAAGGGCGTCCTCAACGCCGACCGGGATGCCGTCGCCGCCTTGATGGATCACGACCTTCTGCACGTGGGTGCCTCGGACGCGGGCGCCCACATCGCCCAGTTCTGCGGGACGGGCGACACCACGCACCTCCTGGAGTATTTTGTGCGCGAAACCGGTCGTATGACGCTCGAGCGCGCCGTCCACCGCATCACCGGAGAGCTCGCGCGCGACTGGGGCCTGCACGATCGCGGCACCCTCGAGCCCGGCAAGGCCGCCGACCTCGTCCTCTTCGACCCGGATACCGTCGCCTGCGGAGAGGAGGTATTCGTCGACGACTTCCCCGGCGAGGCCAACCGCTACGTGCGACGCGCCGAGGGCTACCGGGCGGTCATCGTCGGTGGGGAGATCGTCTACGAAAACGGAGCCTATACCGGGGCGCGCCCTGGCTCCATCGTCTGAGAACGGCGGCGCTCCCACGAGGGGGCGCGGGCTTCAGCGGGGCGGGCCGGCCGAGGCGGCGCTTCCCGGGGCCAGCGTGTCGAGAACGTTGGCCCGATGCCCGAGGGTGTGCGCGATCCCCGACAAGAGCGAGAACGCGCGCGAAACGAGAACGAAATCGATCGGCACCTCGACGATCGGGTTCTCCCGGATCGCCTCGAAGAGTTCCTCGGTCATCTCTTCGGTGAACTCGCCGCGGAACGAGCCATCGTCGGATGCACCGATCATGCGCCGGGCGATGCCCACGTAGGTCGATTCGTCACCGGTCTTCGTCTGGAACCCCAACTCGCGGAAGGCGCGGATCATCGCGGCTTCGTTGAAGGTCATCATCGAGAACATGAGTTCGAAGATTCCGAGCCCGAAGTTCTTCGGCAGCTCCTTGGCCAGACCGAAGTCGAGGAGGACGAAGCGGGGCCCGGGCTGCACGAAGATGTTGCCGGGGTGCGGATCGGCCTGGAAGAAACCGTGCGCGAGGATCATCTGGTTGTAGATCCCGACCAGGCCGTTCACGACCCGACGACGGCTGATCCCGGCCCGGTCGAGCGCCTCGCGGTCGCTCACTTTGATTCCCTCGACGAACTCCATGGTGATCACCCGCCTGGTCGAAAATTCCGCGTGGACGGCGGGAATGATCACGCTTTCGTCGGCCGCGAACATCGCTCGGATACGATCCGCATTCTCGACCTCGCGGCGAAAGTCGAGTTCGAGAGCCAGGTACTTCTGCAATTCGTCGAGGAGCGGCAGCATCTCGAGTGGCTTGGGGTCGAATCGCTCGTAGATCTGGCAGATCAGTCGCGAACTCGTGAGATCGGTCGCGACGATGTCCTCGATGTCGGGGTAGCGCACCTTGACGGCCACCTCGCGCCCATCGTGGAGGCGCGCCCGGTGGACCTGCGCCAGGGATGCGGCAGCAACCGGCTCGCGTTCGAATTCGGCGTAGACCTCCCCGAGGGGCTTCCCGAAGTCTTCTTCGACCACCGCCCGGATCGCCTCGAAGTCGCGCGGCGGCAGTTGGTCCTGGGCCTTCGACAGGGTGCGCACGTACGGCGGGGGAAAGACGTCGGAGCGCGTACCGATGATCTGGCACATCTTGATGAGCAGCCCCTTGAGGGCCGTGGCCGTCTCGAAGATCTGGTCGGCATTCGCCTGGTGGACAGCGGTCATGTCGCGGTCCGCCGGATCGTTCCCGACCGCCCAATCCCACCAACGCGGAAGTTTGATGCGCAGCCAGACGCACACCGCCAGGATGTCCATCTGACGGCCGGCGTCGTTGACGTAGTACTCACGATGGACCCGGTAGCCGTTGGCCGCCAGCAGATTGGCGACGCTGGCACAGTAGGCTGCGTGACGTCCGT
>JAPOLW010000357.1 GCA_029976905.1 bacterium
AATTGCTGCAACCGCTGACACAAACGTCGCAGACGCTCGGCAGTATCGACATGCACTTCAGCAGATTTCCCGCCTTGCATACGCAGGACTTCCGTGACTGCAGAGATTGCAGCCACTGGTGTTCGCAATTCGTGGCTGACCGAGGCGACGAAGGTCGATCTTGCTTCGGAAGCCGCCTGCTTTTCGCTCTCGAGGGTCGACTCGGGGGCTTCTTCGGGGGCCGGCTCTTCGAGCCAGAGTAGGGTCAGGAATTGTCCGTCCTCTTCGAGCTCCCCTCGGGTGACCGAGATCCGCCGGGAGCCGCCGTCGACACGCCGGAGGCGGGCGGGCGACGCGTCCGGGCCGTCGGGGAAGAGGTCCCGGGCCGGCCGGCCGCACAGGGCTTCGGGTGGCACGCCGAAGAGTTCCTCGGCGGCGCGACTCGCGTGTAGGACGCATTGGCGCTCATCGAGGACGAGAAGCGGCCCCGGCAGGGCGGTAACCAGACGTGAGAGGGGGGAGGAAAGGGAGGGAGGGTTGGATCTGGGACCGCGGCCGGTTCCGCCATCGCGGAATCGATGCACGGGCATACGGGAAGTCGCTACACTAACTAAGTGTTATCACGCAACTTCGAAGCGCGGCTTCGAGGGGCATCGGGTCCGGCCCGGGGCGGGCCGCCCAGCGTCGGCGACGCCGTGGTCCAGTGCCAGGTGCTTGCCGCCCGGATCAGGGGACGACCATCCTCGCATCGGGCCGTCTGGATCAAGTCGGCGCTGCCGCCGATCGTGGGAGCGGCGGCGCCGAGCCAGGTCTCGATGACGATGGAGTCGCCCACGGTGGCCTCGCCCAGGTATTCGAGGTCGAGCGACCGGATGCGCAGCGCGCCACCGGCTTCGAGCATGCGATCGAGGCCGAGGCCAAGGATCGAGAAGAGACCGAAGGCGGCGTCCTCGAGAAGGTCGGCCCAGACGGCGTTGTTGACGTGTCGCATGTGGTCGAGCGCCGAGACTGCGATGTGCAGGCGCCGGGTGCTGGCTGCCGTCACCGGCGGGACCGTGACGCGTGGGGCGCGCGCTTTCGTCGGAGCGTCGGCGGTGCCGAAGAGCGCGATCTTCATGGCCTCGGGTACCGAGACGGGGCGTCCGCTCCTCGTATCGCAATAGACCCAGTCGGTGGTGGCGTAGGCGGCCAGGAGGCCGGCCGCCGCGGGCGGGTCCTCGATCTGCCGCAGCTCGTATCGGCGCAGCGAACGCGCGCGGCGGAAGTCCAGCACCCGCGTCGTCAAGACGATACGATCGCCACCCCCGAGCGCGGCAGGCCTCTGCAGTCGCGTTCGACGGACGAGCCACGCGCGCCCTTCCCGGGCGTAGCGGGCGGGTCCGAACCCGGCCCGGACCGAGGCCTCCACGGCCGCTCCCTCGAGAAGCCCCAGCAGGGCCGACACCTTGATTTCACCGAGAAAGTCGACAGCGGCGTGCGATATGGTGTGATCTTGACGATGAGGTTCGATCGACGACGAATGTCCAGCCAGCCACGGAAAATGCAAGAGCCCGCGGTTGCCCAGCGCGAAGCCACGGAAAATGCGAGAGCCCGCGGTTGCGCCCCGCGACCAAACCGGGAAGGAGGGAAGGTCGCAAGGGAGCTCCGCAGCTTCGGGTTTGCGACCGCGATTTGCCTGGTCGCCCTGGGGATTCTCGGCTCTTCGTTCTCGAACAGAAGGGCCGGGTACGCTTGATCGTCGACGGTCTGTTGCGGGAGGAGCCTTTCCTGGACCTTTCGGAAGCGATTTCGTGCTGCGGGGAACGTGGCCTGTTGGGCATGGCCTTCCATCCAGACTACGCCGCCAACGGCCGTTTCTTCCTGAACTACACCGACGAGGGCGGCAACACGGTGGTGGCCGAATTTGCGCGCTCCTCTGCCGATCCGGAGCGGGCCGATCCCGCCGTGGTTCAGGAGCTCGTCTATGTCGAGCAGCCCTATGGGAACCACAATGGCGGCATGATCGAGTTTGGCCCCGAGGGTCTGCTCTATGTGGGCATGGGCGATGGCGGGCCAGCCGGGGATCCGCTGCGTGCGGGGCAGGATGCTTCGACGAAGCTCGGCGCCATGCTGCGCATCGACGTCGACAACTTCCCACAAGCACCCGACGGCAATTTCTCCGGCGCCGATCCCGACGTCTGGGCGATTGGCCTTCGCAACCCGTGGCGGTTCAGCTTCGATCGGTCGACCGGTGATCTCTACATCGCCGACGTGGGGCAAAACCTTCGCGAGGAGGTCCACGTGACCACGGCGGGCGTCGGGGGGCTGAACTTCGGCTGGAACATCATGGAAAGCCTGCTTTGCTACAACCCACCCGACGGCTGCCAGACGACCGGGCTCACACTGCCCGTCGTCGAGTACGGCCGGGACTCCGGCTGCTCGATCACCGGTGGATATGTCTACCGGGGCAGCGCCGTTCCGGGACTCGACGGGTGCTATTTCTACGGCGATTTCTGCAGCAACCGGATCTGGGCAATGCGCTGGCAGGCCGGAGAGGTTCTGGAGCAAGAAGAAGTGAGCGCAGATATCGATCCCGAGGGTCGGCTCGCGGGAATTACGTCCTTCGGGCAAGATGCCGACGGTGAACTCTACGTCGTATCGCGGGATGGGGTCGTCTACCGCATCGTCGGGCGCTGATCGCGGACGCGGGCGAGGTGCCCTCGCTCGCGGGGTTGCAGCCCTTGCCGTCTGCGGAGTTCTGCTTGGCTGCGAGCCACGCACGACGCCCGCGCCGGTGCCCGACCCCACGCCCGACCCGACTCCGGAAGCGGTGGTCGAGGTCGATCTCGGGCTTCTCTCCGCGCGAATCCGTCGTCATTTCGAGGCCCAGGATCTGATCGATTCCGAGGTCCAGGTGCAGGTCCTCGGGGTCGTGGAATCGGAAATGCCACCGTTGCAGCGCGGCCGGATGCGCCTCTGGAAGGGCGAGGAGGAGCAGGAGGTCGACTTCCTCGCGACCTCCGATGGGCGCTGGTTCTTGCGCGCCGACCCGGTCGACCTGACCGTAGATCCGGTCGCGCAGGCGCTCGCGGCCATTTCGGTCGGTCCACAAGAGGTGTCCATCGGACCAGAGGACGCACCCATCACGATCGTGGAGTACTCCGACTATCAGTGCCCGTTCTGCGCTCGGGCCGAGACGATGGTGCACGAAGAACTCCTGAAGGACTACGGAGAACGGGTCCGATTCGTCTTCAAGCATCTGCCCCTCGTGGCGCTGCACCCGTGGGCCCAGACGGCCTCGGAGATCGGACTTTGTGTCCTGCGCCAGGCAGGCGGCGAGGTCTACTGGAAGTACCACCGCGAGGTCTTCGCTCATCAAAGGGAGATCGCGCCGGAAAAAGCCACGGAGCGACTTCTGGGGCTGGCTGGCGAGGCGGGCGCGGATACCAAAGCCATCCGCGCCTGCGAGGAGGCAGACGAAACGCTTGCGATCATCGAGGCCACGGTTGCCGAGGCGGATGCCCTGGGCGTGAAGGCAACGCCGACGTTCTTCGTCAATGGCCGCCGTCTCTCGGGTGCACAACCCATCGACGCCTTCCGGGCCGTGATCGCGACCCAACTCGCAGCAGAGGACTACGCGCGCAATTCGCCGTAGAGCGCGAAGAGTTCCCGGAAGGCCCGAGCGATCACTCTGGGGTTGCCTCCCGAGGACGTTCCGCGTTCGCGAGGCAGGTGCCGCACCGGGACCTCCACGATTCGCGCGCCTCGGGCGACCAATCGCGCCAGCAGCTCGGCCGAAAACATCGCTCCGCCCGACGCGATGTGGAGATCCCGCAGGACGTCGCGGCGGAAGAGTTTGAACGCGCAGTCCACGTCGCGCACCGGCACGTGCAGCAGGGTACGAATGAGCCAGTTCCACGCGTGGGCATTCGCGATCCGGACGAAGTTGTCCTGCCGGTTCTGCCGGTACCCTACCACGACGTCGTAGTCTTCGATCAGGGGAATGAGATCGGCCAACTGGCTGATTTCGAATTGGCGGTCACCGTCGGTGAAGAAAGCATGATCCATCGTGCCGGCGGCGAGCCCGGTCCACACGGCCGCCCCATAACCCCGGTTCACGTCGTGGCGAATCACGCGGATGCGCGGGTCGCGCTCGGCAAAGGCGGAGGCACGCTCGTAGGTTCGATCCCGGGAGCCATCGTCGACGACGATGATCTCGAAGCGCTCGGCGAGTTGCGGTAGGCTCTCGAGGAGGCTTTCGAGCATCGCCTCGACATTGTCCTCCTCGTTGTGTGCCGGGAAGGACGCCGAAAGGCTGGGCAGGCGTTGGAAGCTGGTGTTCAAGGCTCAAGTCCTACTACGGAGAAGGGCGAGGGACCATGCGAGAGAGCAGGGACAACCGGCACGTCGTTACCGTACTCGATGCCCTCGTCGCCGTCGCGCTGGCCTACGGGGCCTACCGCGTCGCCAACGACGGTGCCTTCATGTTCTTCAACTATCATCTGCATCTGGCGGTATCGTTTTTGGAGGGCCGTCTCCACATTCCCGCCCCCCCGTCGTGGCTCACCGAGTTCGCCTTCGCCAATGATCGGGCCTACGTGTACTTCGACCCCTTCCCGGCGGTTTTCCTCCTCCCCTTTGCATCGATCTGGGGACTCGAACTCAATCTTGCAAGCGTGTCGATTGGCGTCGGGGCCGTCAACGCGGGTCTCATCCGCTTGCTGCTCGGCCAAATGGGCGTCGCCCG
>JAPOLW010000358.1 GCA_029976905.1 bacterium
GTGCGCGCGGGAGAGAACTGGCAACTGCGGGTGCGTCCCTGTCGCCTGTGCCGGTGCGGCGCCGGGCGGTCGAACCGAGCGTCTGTCCCTGACGTGGACTTGCGAAGTGCAAAGCGCGAAGCGGGCGGCGAGTCGGCCGCCGCGCCTGCGGCCGTCCCGCGGATGTGCCCCCGTCGGTCGGGAAGGTTAGAAAGGATCGATGAGCGATGAGACCTGGACGTCACGATGCCCCATTCTCAGTGGCCGCGCGTGGGCCTTCGGGCTCGACGTCCCAGCGGATTGCATCGTTCCGCCCGAGGACTCCGGCGAGACGGATCCAGCTCGATTGCTGATGACCCCGGTGGATCCAGGCTTTCCCGCGCGCGTCCAACCCGGAGACGTCCTGGTAGGCGGCGCCTTCGGGCGGGCGACGACCGACGACCGGCCGATTCGCGCCATCCAGAAGGCGGGCATCGGCGCCGTGGTCGCATCCTCCTTCGATCCGGCATTCGCCGACTTCGCCCGCCGCGCGGGCCTGCCCGTCGTCGAGATCTACGAGGCCATGGGCTTGCACACGGGCGAGGATCTACGCGTCGACCTCGAAGGGGCCCGCGTGGTGAACCTGAGTTCCGGCAACCGCTATCCGATCCGCAATCTCGACGACGCAACGCTCGAGATCTACCGCCGCCACCTCGATGGCGACGATTGATCCCCTCATGCTCGAGGCCGAAATCAAGATTCGTATCGATGATGCGATCGCCGAGCGCCTTCGCCATCGCCTCCAGGAGCTGGGGGCCTCGTGCGCGGTCCCCCTCGAACAACGCGACGTCTACTTCACCCATCCCTCGCGCGATTTCGCCCAGACCGACGAAGCATTGCGGCTGCGATCGGACGCGCGCGGACTGCGGATCACCTACAAGGGCCCCAACCTCGATCCTCCGCGCAAGACCCGTGAGGAAATCGAATTTCCCATCGATACCGCAATGGAGACGGCCAGCACTCTCTTCGAGCGATTGGGCTTCTCGCCGCTGGCGCAGGTCGCGAAGACACGAACGGAATTCGTGCTCCCCGGCCCGCCAGCGGCTCTGGTGAGCCTCGATGAGGTCGAGGGGCTCGGCACGTTCTGCGAGCTCGAGGTCGAGGCCGAAACGGTCGGGGACGGACGCCGCGCACTCGACGAGCTCGCCGCAACGCTCGCGGTTTCCGCGCAGACGCCCATCCCGCAGAGCTATCTGGAACTCCTGTTGCGCAAGCGCGTGTCCTGATTCCAGGCGGGTCGATGCTGGTTCGCGTCAGCGGCCCTACGGGAGTTCCCGACGCAATTCGATGGCAGACTGCCCATTGGGATACGAGGTCTGCCGCCCCAGCTTCGGTCGGTAGCCAGCCGCCGCGAAAAATGCCCGCGCAACGCGATTTTCGTCGGCCGTATGCAGCCACATTTCACCCGCCCCGAAATCGACCGCCTCCCGCTCGGCGGCGCGAAGAAGCTGTGCGCCGATCCCGCGGCCTCGCGCATCGGGCTCGAGAGCGATCGCGACCAACTCCGCCCGGACCGATCGGAAAAAACCCACGCCGCGGTGCCGGGCAACCAACGCGAATCCCTGGGTCACCCCGCCCTCGACCGCCAGCAGGCCGCGTACGCGGGGCGCATCGAGCCAATGCTCGATGATGGAGCGGTAATCTCCCAGATCGACGAAGGTCCGGCCCGCCAACTCCACCATGTAGGTACGATCCAACGCGCTGGCGGCGCGGCATCGGACGGCGGTTGCGCCATCGAGGGCCCCCATCCTTGAAAGTGTATCGCTCCGGGAGGCCGACCGCATCTGCGCTGCTGCGTTGCCTGCTCGCGGCGGGCATGGAAGACACATCGGGTGAGCGACGAGTCCAACCAAAGCGTCCGCCTCGACCGGTGGCTGCTCGCGACACGGATGTTCAAGACCCGGACCCTCTCCCAACAGGCCTGCGCCGGCGGCAAAGTCTCGGTCAACGGCGGGCGCGCCACCGCCCATCGCGCCGTACGCGTCGGCGATCGCGTTCGCATCCAGACGTCGCGGGGCCTCCGCGAACTCCAGGTGGTGGGTCTAGGCGAACGCCGCCTGCCGGCACCGGAGGCCCAGGGCCTGTACGAAGACCACAGCCCGCCACCAACGCCGCCGGCCGAAGCGCCACCCGTCACCTTCGAGCGCGATCGCGGCAGCGGCCGCCCGAGCAAGCGCGATCGCCGAAGCATGCGTCAATTGCGCGGCCGTGGCTGACCCGGGGGCCACCTGTGGCTTTGCCGCCGTGGGCTCGCTAACACTCCCAAAAGGGGGCGATTCGCCCGTGAGGAGAGCCCGATGACGCAGAGAGACGACGAAGAGACCCTCCACGAGTGTGACTGCTTCCACATCGCGCGATTCCTCGATGACGACGGGAACGCCAACGTGCGGATCTCGCTGTTCGACCACGGTGTCGATCTCTACCTGAGCGACGAGGAATTCGGGCATTTCGCCGAGGCGGTCGGGGCCCTGCAACCCGCTCCCTCCAGGCCCCTGCACCACTGAGGGGCAGCGCCCTGCCCGCGCGCCCTCGACCCGGAACCCCGCCGACGGTCGACTTCTTCGAGCGACCCGTACTGCGGGTCGCGCCGGACCTGATCGGAATGATCCTCGAAAGCAGGATCGGCGGCGTTCGCACTGCAGGCCGCATCGTCGAGGTCGAAGCGTATCGCGGGCCTGACGACCGGGCCGCACATTCGGCGGGCGGGCGCCGCACGCCCCGCAATGAGACGATGTACGGCCGCGGCGGCCTCGCCTACGTCTACCTGATCTACGGGCTGCACCATTGCCTGAACGTCGTCACCGCGGATGCGGAGCAACCCCAGGCGGTTCTGGTGCGTGCCCTCGAGCCCATCGCGGGCCTGGAGGTGATGCGTCGCCGACGCGGCGGAAACGTGGTCGATTCCCAATTGGCGCGCGGCCCGGGCAACCTGGCGCGAGCCCTCGGAATCGACCGCCGCCTCGACGGCCACGACCTCCGACGCGGGCCCGTTCGTGTCCTCCTGCCACCGGACGACCTGGGGGTGATCCGGCGGGGCGACCTGGTGCGGTCGCCCCGCGTCGGAATCGATTTCGCGGGCGCCTGGGCGGCGCGCCCGTGGCGCTACTCGCTTCGGGCGCACCCCTGCGTGTCGCGCCCGAAGCCGCTCGACAAACGAGAGGCTACTTGCCGCAGCGCTGTGCGAGAGCGCCGGCCTGGTCGGTCTTCTCCCAGGTGAAGAACCCGCCCTCGGGCGCCTGACCGAAGTGTCCGTAGGAGGCCGTCTTGCGGTAGATCGGACGCAGGAGGTCGAGGGTCCGGATGATGCCGTGCGGTCGCAGATCGAAGATCTCGAGCAACGCGTCGGCAATCTTCTCGTCCGGAACGGTTCCCGTTCCGAAGGTGTCGACCAGAACCGACATCGGACGGGCGATCCCGATGGCGTAGGCGATCTGCACTTCACATTTCGACGCGAGGCCCGCCGCCACGACGGTCTTGGCCATGTGACGACCCATGTAGGCCGCACTGCGGTCGACCTTCGACGGATCCTTGCCCGAGAAGGCTCCCCCGCCGTGGCGACCATAGCCGCCGTAGGTATCGACGATGATCTTTCGCCCGGTGAGGCCGCAGTCGCCCATCGGTCCGCCGACCACGAACCGCCCCGTCGGGTTGATGTGATACTCGGTGTCCGCCTGCAAGAGCTCGGCCGGCACCACCTTCTTGATGACGCCCTCGATCATCGCCTCCCGCAGAGACTCGTTGGAGACATCTTCGCTGTGTTGCGTCGAAATCACGACGCTCGTCACCGCGGCGGGGCGACCATCGACGTACTTCACGGTCACCTGGGACTTCGAATCCGGCCGCAGGAAGTCGTAGACGCCTTCCTTGCGCAGCTGGGCGAGGTGCTTGACCAGACGATGCGAGAGAGCGATCGGCAGGGGCATCAATTCCGGGGTCTCGTCACACGCAAAGCCGAACATCAGACCCTGATCGCCAGCGCCTTGCTCCTCGTCGGTTTCACGAGACACACCCTGACTGATGTCGGGCGATTGACGATCGATCGCGGTCAGGACGGCACACGTCTCGTAGTCGAAACCCATGTCCGAAGACGTGTAGCCGATGTCCTTCACCGCCTCGCGCGCCACCTCGGCGTAGGGAATCTTCGCGTTGGTGGTGATCTCGCCGGCGAGGACGACCATGCCCGTCTTCACGAGCGTCTCGCACGCGATCCGTGCGCGCGGGTCCTCGGTCAGGATCGCGTCGACGACGGCGTCGGAGATCTGATCACACATCTTGTCGGGGTGCCCCTCCGAGACGGACTCGGAGGTAAAATAGAAATTCTTAGGGGCCATCGAAGATCTCTCCAGCGGCGTTCGACGACGTTTTTCCCGTCGCGGGTGAAGCCCCGTAGTTTAACAGCCCTGCTCGACCCGGTACAAGACGTGGGGTGAAGTCCGCGTCCGACGCACGCCTGGCCAAACGCCGTCTGCGATCCGAAATCCGAGCGGCGCGTCGCCGATTCTCCGCACAGGTACAGCGCGATGCCGCCGCGGCCCTAGCCCATCAGGCCGTGCAGGACCCCGTCTTCGCCCGGGCGGTCGCCATTGCGTGCTACGTCGCAAACGACGGCGAGTTGGAGACGACGGCCTTGCTCGATCGCCTTTGGCAGGCTGGAAAACGGGTCCTTCTGCCCCGCTGTCGG
>JAPOLW010000359.1 GCA_029976905.1 bacterium
CGACCTGCTGGCCGAAGTCATGGACAAGGTCGGCAAGGACGGCGTCATCACCGTCGAAGAGGCCAAGGGCCTCGAGACCACCCTCGAAGTCGTCGAGGGCATGCAGTTCGACCGTGGCTACCTGTCGCCCTACTTCGTCACCGACCCCGATCGCATGGAGTGCGTGATCGAGGACGCCTACCTGCTCATCCACGAGAAGAAGATCAGCAACATGAAGGATCTTCTCCCGATCCTCGAGCAGATCGCCAAGACCGGCAAGCCCTTCATCCTCGTTGCCGAGGACGTCGACGGCGAGGCCCTGGCGACCCTGGTCGTGAACAAGATCCGCGGCACCCTGAACTGCGCCGCGGTGAAGGCACCGGGCTTCGGAGATCGCCGCAAGGCCATGCTCGAAGACATCGCCATCCTCACCGGCGGACGCGTGATCGCCGAAGAGCTCGGCCTCAAGCTCGAGAACGTCACCCTGAACGACCTGGGTAAGGCCAAGCGGATCGTCATCGACAAGGACAACACCACGATCATCGATGGCGCCGGCAAGAAAGGCGACATCCAGGGTCGGGTCGGCCAGATCCGCAACCAGATCGAAGAGACCACCTCCGACTACGACCGCGAGAAGCTCCAGGAGCGCCTCGCCAAGCTGATCGGCGGCGTTGCCGTCGTCCGCGTCGGTGCCGCCACCGAGGTCGAGATGAAGGAGAAGAAGGCCCGCGTCGAGGACGCGCTGCACGCCACGCGTGCGGCTGTCGAGGAGGGCATCGTGCCGGGTGGCGGTGTTGCCCTGCTGCGTAGCTCCACCGGCCTCGACAAGGTCAGCACCGCCAACGACGAGGAGCAGGTCGGCGTCAACATCGTACGCCGCGCCGTCGAGGGTCCGCTGCGTTGGATCTCCTCCAACGCGGGCCAGGAGCCCTCGATCGTCGTCGACAGGGGCAAGCAGAGCAAGGGATCGATGGGCTTCAACGCCGCGACCGAGGTCTACGAGGACCTTCTGAAGGCGGGCATCATCGACCCGACCAAGGTCGTGCGCACCGCGCTGCAGAACGCGGCCTCGGTCGCCGGCCTCCTCCTGACCACGGAGGCCATGGTCGCCGAGAAGCCCGAGGAGCCGGGCGCGGCCGCGGGCGGTATGCCTCCCGGTGGCATGGGTGGCATGGGCGGCATGGGCGGCATGATGTAATCGAGCCGTTCGCCCGCATCTACGCGACGAAAGGAGAAGGGCGCGGGATCCGGTCCCGCGCCCTTTTTCGTTTTCGTCGCGCGCGGGCGACCCGGCACCGGGACTTCCTCAATTGACTTCCCACAGACCCGACAGTAGCTTCCCCCCGACTCGTGGGGGCATCGCGGACGGCGAACGCGGGCCCCACTCCGTTTCGATCTGATGTTCGACTCGCTTTCCGACAAGCTCGAGGGCGTCTTCCGCAAGATCCGCGGAACGGGGAAGCTCACCGAGGCCAACATCGAGGAGGCGCTACGCGACGTTCGCATGGCGCTCCTCGAAGCGGACGTCCACTTTCAGGTCGCCAAGGACTTTCTCGAGAAGGTTCGTGAGCGCGCGGTCGGACAGGAAGTCCTGCGTAGCCTCTCGCCCGACCAACAGCTCGTCAAGATCGTCCATGGTGAGTTGGTCGACCTCATGGGCGGCGCAACCGGCAAGCTCGACCTGTCCGGCGACGGACCCGCGACGATCATGATGGTCGGACTGCAGGGCTCGGGCAAAACCACCACGTCGGCGAAACTCGCGCGACATCTCATCGAGACCCGGCAAGCGCGGCCCTTCCTGGTGCCGCTCGATCTCTCCCGGCCGGCGGCCATTGCGCAGCTCAAGACCCTGGCCGGTCAGGTCGGTGCGCCCGCGGGCGTCTTCGATACTCCGAGCGAAGGCGGCGAGCCCGCCCGCATCGCGCGTGCCGCTCTCGACGAAGCCCGTACGGGCGGCTTCGACACCGTGCTCTTCGACACGGCTGGACGCCTGGCGATCGACGAAGAGCTCATGGCCGAGCTGCGCTCGGTCCGGGAGGCCGTGCAGCCCCGGCAGACCCTGTTGGTCGCCGACGCAATGACCGGTCAGGACGCGGTAGCGGTCGCGACCGGCTTCCGCGACGGCATCGGACTCGACGGCGTCGTACTCTCGAAGATGGAGGGCGACGCCCGCGGCGGTGCCGCCCTGTCGATCCACCACGTCACCGAGCGGCCAATCCTCTTCGTCGGCGTCGGCGAGAAGCTCGAAAACCTCGAAATCTTCCATCCCGATCGGGTCGCCTCGCGCATCCTGGGCATGGGAGACGTCCTCTCCCTGATCGAGAAGGCCGAAGCCGCCTACGACGAGAAACAGGCGCTCGAGCTCCAACGCAAGCTCAAAAAGGACGAGTTCACCCTCGAGGACTTCCGCGACCAACTCCGGGCCGTCCGGCGCATGGGGTCGATCGGTGACCTTCTCAAAATGATCCCCGGCATGAAGAAATTCGCCCAGGGAGGCGAACTCGAGAGCGCCCAGGGCGAATTCACCAAGATCGAGGCGATCATCGACTCGATGACCATCCAGGAGCGCCACAACCACCTCATCCTCAATGGAAGCCGGCGCAAACGGATCGCCCGGGGCTCGGGGACGAGCGTCTCGGAAGTCAACAAATTCCTCAAACAGTACCAACAGACCCGCAAGATGATGAAGAAGCTGAGCTCCGGAGCCGGCCGCGGCCTGCTTGCCCAGCTTCAAGGCGGACGCTAACTAGTACCGATTCGACGGGAACCCCGGCCCGGCACCCGCTGGGCCAATGGATGGAGAAGATCGAGATCATGGCGGCCAGAATCCGACTCGCGCGACATGGGACGAAAAAGCGCCCCTTTTACCGCATCGTTGCGGCCTCCCGGGAGAAGCCCCGCGATGGACGCTTTCTCGAGCAGCTCGGTCACTATGACCCGACGCGGGAGCCCGCCGACCTGCGGATCCACATGGACAAGGTCGAGGCCTGGATCCGCAAGGGCGCAACGCCCTCGCCGACCGTGCTCCGGCTCATGAAGCAAGCCGGTTGGAAAGGTCTTCCGAGCGCATCGGAAGCGGCTCCGGCCACTGCCGAGGGCTAGGTCATGAAAGAACTCGTCGAACTGCTCGCGAAGCACCTCGTGACGCACCCGGACCAGGTCGAGGTCAAGGAGACGCAAGGCGACACCGCCTCGGTCATCGAATTGCGCGTCGCAAACGAAGACCTGGGCCGGATCATCGGCAAACAGGGTCGGACCGCCAAGTCCATCCGGACACTCGTGAACGCCGCCGCGTCGCGGACCAACCGCAAGGTCGTCCTCGAGATCATCGAGGACAAATAGAGAAGAACGGCAGGATCGCGGACTCGCCCCAGCCAGGCCGGATCGCGGTCGGGAAGCTGGTCGCGGCCCATGGCGTCCGGGGCCTGGCGCGCGTCCACCCCTACAACCCGGACTCGCCCGCCTTCGCGCCCGGATCCACCCTCTGGCTCCACCCCCGCGAAGCCGGATCGGCGCCGACCCCGTTCGAGGTGCGATCGAGCCACGCCCACAAACGCGTGCTTCTGGTCGGACTCGCGGGGATTGGAAGCCGCTCGGATCTCGAAAGGTGGATCGGCAGCGAGGTCCACGTCGATGCCACGACTCTTCCCGCGGCCGGCGAGGGCGAACTCTACGACTTCGAGGCGATCGGGCTGGCGGTGCACACCACCGGTGGGATCCTCGTGGGAACCGTCATCGATGTCCTCCCCTCCCCGGCCAACGATCTATGGGTCGTCGAGGCCACCCCGGCAGACGGCGGGCGAGAGATCCTCATCCCCGTGGTCGGGGCAATCGTGATCGAGATCGATCTCAAGAGCCGGGTCGCCGTCATCGACCCCCCCGCAGGGTTGCTGGAGGAATGACCGAAGTCATGCGAATCGACGTCCTCACGCTCTTTCCGGGGTTCTTCTCCGGAGTCCTCGAGTCGAGCCTTCTCGGCAAGGCCATCGCGAAGGGCCTCCTGCGGATCGACATCCACCAGCTCCGCGACTGGGCGACGGACAAGCACCACACCGTCGACGACACGCCCTATGGGGGCGGGCACGGCATGGTGATGAAGGTGGAGCCGATGGTGGCCGCTCTCGAGGAGGTCTCCCGCCCCGGGGCACGACGCCTCCTCCTCTCCGCGCGCGGACCACGACTTACCCAGGAACGCGCTCGTGAGCTCGCGACCCTCCCCCACCTGGTACTGCTGTGCGGACGCTACGAGGGCGTGGACGAGCGCGTTACCGACTACATCGACGAAGAGGTCTGCATCGGCGACTACGTCCTCTCGGGCGGCGAGGCCGGTGCCGTGGTTCTGATCGACGCCGTCAGCCGACTGATCCCCGGCGTGCTCGGGAACCCGGGCTCCATCGAAACCGAGTCCTTCTCGGAAGCGATGCTCGAATACCCGCAGTACACCAGACCCGAGGTCTTCCGCGATGTCGCCGTACCGGAGATCCTGTTGTCCGGAAACCACGCGGCCATCGAGACGTGGCGTCGCGCCCGGGCCGAGGAGCGCACGCGCACCGCGCGGCCGGACCTTCTCGAAGACACCGCAGCCAAGAAGAGATCGTGAAGGCCCCCTTCTACGTCGCCTTGCTGCACCATCCCGTCCTCAACCGGGCCGGCGACGTCGTCACGACGTCCGTCACCAAC
>JAPOLW010000035.1 GCA_029976905.1 bacterium
GATGGAGACACCGTGTGAAACCCGCGATTCCGGCTTTGGCCGCGCCGTAATTGCACTGCCCGAAATTTCCGATCAGGCCGGACGTCGATGCGGTGTTCACGATGACGCCCGGACCGCCACGCTCCTTCATGTGCGCGAAGATCGGTCGCGTCGCACAGTAGGTCCCCTTGAGATGAACCGCGATGACCGCGTCCCAATCCGCCTCTTCCGTCTTCACCAGCGTCTTGTCGCGAAGGATCCCGGCGTTGTTGATCAGGATGTCCACGCGACCGAACGCGTCGAGCGCCGTCGCAAGGATTCCCTGGCCGCCTTCGACGGTCGAGACCGAGTCGTAGTTCGCTACGGCTTCACCGCCGGCCGCCTGGATCTCCGCGACGACGCCATCGGCCATTGCGGACCCGGCTCCCTGGCCGTCCCGCGCACCGCCCAGGTCGTTGACGACGATCTTTGCGCCCTCGCTGGCCAGAAGAAGGGCGTGCGTGCGTCCAAGGCCACCGCCTGCACCGGTGATGACTGCCACCTTACCGTCGAGAAGTCCCATGTCGTTCCTCCATCCTCTGTGGGTTTGGGTTTGTGGGTTGGGGTTTCGCCCGAAGCAAACGATGCCCGCCTCGCGACCGCAAGTCCGGGGCCGCTGTGCGGCGTGAAGCTGCCGGTGATGGCCCCGGGGAGCCGGACGCCGCCCCCTCCGGCGGTCCGGCGCGACTCCGGGAGCTCTCCCCCCGCCCGGACGCCCCCCCGGGTGTTTCTTGCCTCCGCCCAGAGTCCGGTCTATGGGGCGGCATGGATGCAAGAGTGCTCGGTTTCGCCGCTGTTCTCTTCTTTTTCCTCGTCTGCCCCAGCCCGTCCCCCGGTCAGGGGATCGAAACCGGCGAGAACACGCGGGGTTCCGGCGAGGAGGTCGCCACTCCCTCGAAGCGCAGCAATCAGGTCGAGGAGATCACCGTCACCGCGCGGCGCCGCGAGGAACTTCTCGAGGACACTCCGATCTCGATCACCGCGGTGACCGAAGAAGCCCTGCGCGAGACTGGCATCACACGCTTGAACCAGATCCAGGAATTGGTCCCCAACCTGACCTTCTACTCCGGACGCTCCGGCCTCACTGCGGCAACCTTCATCCGGGGCGTCGGTCAGGTGAATTCGATCATCACCTTCGATCCCGGCGTCGGCATCTACGTGGACGGCGTCTTCCTCGCACGCGCGGCCGGCTCGGTCCTGAATGTCTCCGACATTGCTCAGGTCGAGGTTCTGCGGGGACCGCAGGGGACGCTATTCGGCAAGAATACCGTCGGGGGTGCGATCAACATCACGACCGTGCAGCCTTCGGACAAGCTCGAAGCATGGGCCTTCCTACGCGCCGGCAGCTTCGACACGGTGCAAACCCGCGCCATGCTCAACGTTCCGGTGCGCGCCGGCTGGCTCGAGGACAAACTCTTCGCACGCTTTTCGATCGCCTCGGAAAATAGCGGCGGGTATACCTACAACACCTTCCTCGACCGCCCCGGCAATACGACCAACTCGCTTGCGTTCCTGGGCGCGCTCCGTTTTCTGCCGCTCGAAGATCTCGAGATCGTCCTCAAGGGCAGCTGGTTCCGGGACCACAACACCAGCAAGGGCGGCGAGTGTGTGGTCGTCACCGATCCCTCCCCGTTGGCTGGCCTCATCCAGGAACCGGACTTCCTGCCCTCCTGCCGGGAGAGCGAACCCTTCCGCTTCCAGGCCGACACCGCCGCGATCGCCGACCTGGAGAGCTACGGCGTCTGGAACCTCGCGACCTGGAACATCGGTGACCTCGGCGTCGCAGAGAACCTGACCTTCAAGTCGATCAGTTCCTGGCGCGAGCAGATTCCCCAGATCCGGGAGGACGGCGACGCGACGAAGTATCGCGTGCTGCAACTCAACGACATGCCTGGAGACCCTCCCTTCAACGGCAACGCCGGACACCAACGGCAGATCAGTCAGGAATTCCAGCTCCAGGGCGATGCGCTCGACGGTGACCTGAACTACATCGGCGGCTATTTCGTGTACTGGGAGACCGCCGACAACGAGCAGACCATCGAGTCCCTCACCAAGGGACCGCCGAGTCTGGGGGGAAGCTCGCGCGCCATCGTGGACGTCGACAACTGGTCCTGGGCCCTCTTCACCCAGGCGACCTACGATCCCTTCGAGTGGCTCAGCCTCACAGCCGGCATCCGATACACCGAGGAAAAGAAAGGCTTTGCGAAGGACCAAACGAACGTCTTCACGGGCGAAGTCATGGTCGACGCGAACGAAAGTCGCATCTTCACGGCGTGGACCCCGATGGCGAACGTCGCCGTACGTGCTCCCGAAGATTGGCTCGACACGACGCCCCTCGACCACCTCCTCGGCTATTTCACCTATAGTCAGGGCTTCAAGGGAGGGGGCTTCAACGGAAATAGCCGCAGCGGCATCCCCGAGCAGTTGCAGCCCTATGACCCCGAATTCCTGGATTCGTACGAGATCGGCTTCAAGACCATCTCATGGGAAGAACGGATCATCTTCAACGTCTCGCTCTTCTACGCGGACTACTCGGACATCCAGGTCTCCACCATCGTGCCAGGCAATGGATTCCTGGCCGAGATCGTCGTGCGCAATGCCGCGCGGGCCACCACCAAGGGCGGCGAGTTCGAGCTCACAGCCCTCCCCTTCGACGGGGCCCGGGTCATCGGGTCGATCGGCCTGGTCGATGCCGTCTACGACGAATTCTCCAGCGTGAGTTCGCTCGACAATTCCGAGATCGATCGGGCTGGCGAGCCGTTCAATGACGTACCGCGATTCCAATCCCGCTTGACCCTGCAGTATTCCTTCGCCGTTCCGCCGCTCGGACCGGACTGGCTCGACGGCTGGCTCACCCCACGTCTGGATTGGTTCTACCGCAGCGCCGTCAACTACCAATTCCCCGAACTGACGCAGGCCATCCAGCGCGGCTACAACCTCCTGCACGCTCGCCTGAGCTACGACTTCAACGACGATCGCAGCCAATTCGCTTTCTGGGCGCAAAACCTCACCGACGAAGTATACTTTCAACAGGTCCTGCCCACGGCCAGCACCCTCGGAACGGTTCAGCGCTACTACCAACCTCCCCGGTCCTTCGGGATCGAAATCAGCCACCGCTTCTAGGATGGCGCCGGTCGCCTTCGTCACCGGCGCGAGCCGCGGCATCGGCCGCGCCACGAGCCTGGTCCTCGCCGAGAAGGGGTTCGACGTCGTCATCGCGGCGCGCACCGTCCGGGAGGGTGACGGGCTTGCTCGTTCCTCGAGCACGCGCGACCCGCGCTGTGCCAGGGTTCCCGGCAGCCTCGCGACGACCGCAGAGGAAATCCACGCGCGCGGGCAACGCGCCCTCCCCCTACAATTCGACCTTCTGGACGATGCCTCGATCGAGCGGGCTGCGGCCGAAGCGCTCGCCACCTGGGGGCGCGTCGATCTCCTGGTGAACAACGCGATCTATCAGGGACCGGGCCGGATGGATCGCCTCCTGGAAACCCCGATCGACGCCCTGGAGAAGATTCTGCATGCAAACGTGGTGAGCCAATTCCGGCTGACGATGCTCCTTCTGCCGGGCATGATCGAACGCGGCGGCGGTGTTCTCATCGACATGACCTCGGGATCGGGCCAGATGGACCCGCCGGGACCCGTGGGGCGGGGCGGCTGGGGCTTCGCCTACGCCGCCTCGAAGGCCGCCTTCCATCGTCTGGTGGGCCTCCTGCACGTCGAGCACCGCGACGACGGCATCCGGGCCTTCAACGTCGACCCCGGCTACACGCCGACCGCTGCCATGCGGGCCCTTCGCGGCGGCCCCTCCGACCTCGACGAGCATTTTCGCGGCGCGCCTCCCGAGGTCACGGCGCAGGTCGTCGGCTGGCTCGCTACCGACCCCGCAGCCGCCGCCTGGGAAGGCAAATTGGTGGAGGCGCAACGACTGTGCCGCCGTCTCGAACTTCTGCCCGGGTGGCCCCCGAAGGCGACAGCCTGAAGCAGGCCGCGTCGCTCAACAATCGCCCTCGAGGCCGGCCGCCCAGGCGATGGCGCCCTCGAGCAGGCGCAGATGCGCCTCTTCGCGATAGGCCTCGGGCCGATGTCCCAATGCCGAGTAGAAGGTCCGTCCCTGGCCCAGACAACGACTCCAGATCACCGGGTGGTCCTCGCCCATGGCCAGGTCACGCGAATAGAGTCCGAAAAGATTCATTTCCGGCGCGTACGTGCTCTCGTCGAGTCGAGCGAGGACCCGGACTCCCTTGCCCCGCGGGCTCTCCGCGAAGGAATACCACTCGTCGACCCGCGACCACGTCGCCGGCAAATGCCGAGACGCCGGATGGGTTCGATCTTCGACGATGATCGTGGCCTCCTGAAACTGCGGGCCCATGGGATGGCCGACGAATTGAGCGCCGATGAGTTCATCGACGTACCAATCCCACTCGTAGCTCGAATCCCCACCGGCTCCGTGGAGGCCCACGAAACCTCCGCCCTTCTCGATCCAGGTGCGCAACGCCTTCTCCTGCGTTTGGTCGAGGATCGGACCGCTGGTGTTGTGGAAGACGACGACGTCGAACTTCGCCAGGTCCGCCTCGTTGATCACCGCGCCATTCTCGGTAGCGAAGATCGACCACCCTCGTGCCCGCGCCATTGCGTCGAGGGCCTCGATCCCCGCCGGAATCGCCTCTTCGTGGCGGAATCCGTTGGTCTTGGAGAGGACCAGCACCGCCGGGCGCGACAGATCGGGAACCTCCGGGGGCACCGTGTCATGGTCGTGGCTCGGAAAGAAGACCCGCAAGGTGCTACAGCCCGCCATCGCCAGAAGTGCAAAGACCCACAGGGAGAGAGAGCTCCGTCGAAATCGCATCGCCTCTGCTGATGCCAGCCCTCGAACGGCGGCGCAACTGGCTTGCTCCACTTTGACCGGGCCACCATCGCCCCGTTGCGGAGGGGAGCGGAGCCGCATCGATGCCGCGCCCGCCGGGCCCGGGAGCGACGCGCGCGTCCCAAACGCAGAACTCCGCCGGCACCCGGGGGGCACCGGCGGAGTTCGGTGCGGTCGATCCGTTTAGAAGCTGGGCCCCTTCTGGATCAGAGAAGGTCGAGGGCCTTCGTGACGAAGGCGTTCAAGGCCGAGCCGTACGGCGGAAGTGGGGTCGGAGCGGGAGTCGCCGTCGGTTGTGGCGTCGAGGTCGGTGCAGGAGTCGCCGTCGGCGGCGGGGACGCGGTGGGCGCTGGCGTCGACGTCGGCCGTGGCGTGGGCGTGGGACGCGGCGTCGGCGTCGGCCGTGGCGTCGGCGTCGGCGGCGGCGGCGGCGGTTCGACGCAGGGAGAAGTGCTCAGCTGGCATCCTCCGAACCTCTCCGCGTTGACGCAGATGTCGTTGCCCTTCCGGCCCCGGATTCGATCGATCCCGGGACCTCCATCACCGCAGTCATTGCCCCGGCCGAGCCCGATGTTGTCGAATCCAGTTCCACCGAGAATGATGTCGTTCCCGCGGTGACCCGAGATCTTGTCGCTCCCCGGTCCACCATCGACGAAGTCATCTCCGGGACCCGCGGTGATCCGGTCGTCGCCGGGACCACCACAGATCGTGTCGTCGCCGCCCCGCCCTCGGATGCGATCGTTGCCGCCAAAGCCGCAGATGACATCGGGACCAATGGTCCCATAGAGGTAATCTCGTCCCTCGGTGCCCTTGATCACCGTTCGCGAAGCAGGAAGCGCACATGCGGTCTCGCAATCGAGGAAGCGCGGGTCGGCCCGCGCTCCGTCCGGCGTGAGCGCGACGACAGCGAAGGCGAAGATGGGAAGGATCCGGATGGACCGAAGCATGCGGGGAGACTCCCTTCGATTCGGCGCCTCCCCGCTCGGGGCCCCTTCGCAGCCGAGTTGCACTGGCTTCGAAGAAACACCCCCTGCGGCAGACGCCATGCAATGGATGCGTTCTCATACGCTGCCGGGGGCGTGGTGGTCAAGGAGCCACTTCCCTCTTTGGGGGCTTCAACGCTCGACAGGGCGCCCCAGGAGGAGATTTCCCGTACGACATGTATCGCGAAGCCTATCGGCTTCGCTCTGCGGCAAAGCCTCCCGACGAGACGGAGGCAGGCCCCGGACCAGCGAGGCGGCCCGCTCGACCCATCCATCGAGATCGGGGTCCAACTCGAAGAAGGTCGCGATTTCCCGAAGGCAGGAAACCGGCTCGAGAAGAAGATCTTCGAACCGGACTTCGAAATACAGCTCGGGAGGGAGGTCTTTCAAGGCCCGGAATCCACGTCCCAACTGGTCTGCCCAGAACCGCCCGAAGTGGGACGCGTCCGGTCGTCGCTCGAGAAGACGCTGGAGGGGATCGTCTCTCCCGGGTTCGGGCACGATCTGGCTGAGAGCCGTTGCGATGTCGACGTCCGGGTCGAGATCGAAGACGATCGAGATCGCCAAACGAAAAGCAGCGTGCTCGCGCATCGACAACGCCGCCTCTTCCCCCTCGCGATGGAGGTGGACGAAGCGCGCCTCGGGGTAGAGGGCCGCGAGGTCGCCGGTGTAGTCGATCCCAGAGCCGGAGCGTTCGTTCCACATCGTGCGGCCACATTGCCTGGACCACCAATCGAAGAGATCAGCGTAATGACGCGCGACCGGCTGGTGCTTTGCTGCACACGCGAAGCGTCGCGTCTCCTCGAAGAGGTGGTCGGGATCGTCGGTCATCCTCGGCAAGGTCGCTACGAGAATCCAGGGCAGATCGTCCCGTGGGCCGTAGCGCATCCCCGGCCGATCGAAGGGATAGACGACTTCCTCCACGGGGTAGCCGCGGCTCGTCACCATGGTCACGAAGGCGTGCGGCTGAGCGATGATGTTCCAGAAATCCTCGCCGGACACACCCTCGCGCGAGAAACGTCGCGGGTCCTGAAGGCCGTTGAAGAACTCGAAGATGCTCAACATCTCCGGGGAGACGGCAAGCATCCGGGACAACAAGGTGGAGCCGCAACGGCCCGTGCCGATGACGAAACGCTCCACGGCGACTCAATTTCGGTAGCGGAGTTGAACCGAACGGCGACGCCTCTCGAGCGTCTCGCGACGCTCGGTGGCTCCGACCACGGGCGTGGTCACCGGAAGGGCCGCACGGACCTCCGTCAGGGGAACGGTCCGGAACGCAGGCTGCACCACCCGGTCGGGAAAGAGATAGCGAATGCCGATCGTACCGCGCTCGTGATGTTCGGGGTCGATCCAGTTGGGAACGCCGGGATCGCGATGCGCGATCACTCCGCGGAACACGCCATCGTCGTCGAGGCGGGCCTGACTGCCGTTGAGACTGCTCTGGCGGCCCGCAAATTCCATGCTTTCCCAATACCAGCCCGAGAGTTGCACGCTCCACAGCAGACAGTCGGGTGGCTCGAACTCCACGATCACCGCCTCCTCGGGGCCGCAGGCGAAGTGGCCAGACCATAGGATTGACCACGCAGGCCAGCATTGCCCTCGAGCGGCTCGGTCATCGTGACCTGGTTTGCCGGCGTCGCCAGGATGAGTTTGCTCATGTTCTCCCAACTGCGCGCCCCTGCCGAGAGCCACGTCACCAACTCGTCCATCCGGGCCGCGAGAAGATCCGGCTCCAGGGGGGGCTGGGGATAGGTCGCACCGATCCGTTCGATGTAGATTTCGGCGGGTCGCTCGTTCTCCCAGTCGTTCATGTATTGGCGCAACAGAACGAAAGAGGCTTCGGGGTCGAGCTTCATCCAGTTGCCCTCGTGCGGTTCGGGCGAGAGGACGATCTCGAAACTTCCATCGGGTTCGCTGCGCAGCTCCCGGCCGTGGATCGACGATACGGTTCGCCAGCCCCCGACGTTGCCATCCCCAAAGTGTCCCGTGTTCACCTGGAATTCCAGGTGACACGCGGTGCCTCGACGACCGGCGATGCGATAGCTCGCATCGCCTCGCACCCGCGCCCACGAGTAATTGCAATCGGGGTTGTCGAGTCCCCAACTCATCCCGTTTTCGACCATACGGCAGAATTCCGGGTAATCGGGATCACCGCCCGGGATCGTGACGCGGATCCCCGAGCCCAGAAAGCGAAGAAGGTACCGCCAACCCTCGGCTCGATCCTGTGGCGCGGACGGTACGTCGTCGCCCAGCACCAGCGAATCCAGCGCGTCGAGTGCCGCGACGAATTCGCGCCATACCTCTCCCGAAAAGACCCGCTCCTGTCCGCGCTTTCGCGGCCCGTCACGGTCCACGGCGCCGAACCTAGGGCTTCTCGCTGCCGACGATCCAGGTCGAGAAGTATTGCGACCCGCCGCCGTATGCGTGGCCGAGGGCTTTTCTCGCACCGTCGATCTGGTGCTCGCCGGCCATGCCCCGCACCTGCAGAGCCGCCTCGGCAAAACGCAGAAGGCCGGAGGCGCCGATCGGGTTCGAGGAAAGGACGCCGCCCGACATGTTCACCGGGAAGTCGCCGTCGAGTGCCGTCGCGCCGCTCATGGTCATCTCCCATCCCTTGTCCGGCTCGGAGATGAGCAATCCTTCCATCCACATCGGCTCGAACCAGGCGAAGGGCACATAGATCTCGGCGCAGTCAATCTCCTTGCGCGGGTTGGTGATCCCCGCCTTCGCATAGAGAGATTTCGCATTGTCGAGCGACGCTTGTGGCATCACCTGATCGCGCCCCGAGAACATGGTGGGCTCACTGCGCATCTCGGTCGCGTGGACCCACGCCGGATTGGAACAGCGTGCGGCGAGCTTTTCGTTGGTCAGGACCATGGCACACGCACCATCCGAAGAAGGACAGGTCTCGAGATACCGGATCGGGTCCCACAACATCGGGGACTCCCGCACCATGTCCTCGGTGATGTCCTCCATGTGCAGATGCGCGTACGGGTTCTTGAGCGCATTCAGACGGTCCTTGACCGCCACCCGGATCCCGGCGTCTTCGGGGCAATTGGAGCGCGTGATGTAGCCACGGACGAGGGGGGCAAAATATCCACCGGCACCGACCACCGTCGCGACCGAGAAGGGCATCGAGATGGTGAGCGCCCACGTCGCATTGGATTCGGACTGCTTCTCGTAGGCAACGCAGAGAACGCGATCGTGAATGCCCGCCTGCACCAGGCTTGCTGCAACCACGCCGGTCGAGCCCCCGACGCTGCCGGCGGTGTGGACGCGCAACATCGGCTTGTAGGCTCCCCCGACGGCGTCGTTCAGGAAGAGCTCGGGCATCATCACGCCCTCGAACATGTCGGGGGCCTTGCCGATGACGACGGCGTCGATGTCCTTCCAGGTGCATTCCGCATCCTCGAGGGCACGTTCGGCCGCCTCCCGGATGAGGCCTGGCTGCGAGACGTCGATACGCTTGGCGGCGTGGTGGGTCTGTCCGATGCCGACGACGGCGGTGAGCTCGGCCATGATCAGTTTCCTTCCAGGACGCAGACGAGATTCTGTTGCAGGCAGGGGCCCGAGGTCGCGTGAGCGACGGCCCGATCGGCGCTGCCGTTCCAGATGCAGGCGGCCGCCTCGCCGATGCGCGAGAGCCCGACCGCCATGAGCGGGTTGCCGGCCATGGCGCCGCCCGACGGGTTGACGGTCGTCTGGGCGTCCAATCCCAGCGCCCGCTCGACGAGGATCTCCTGGTGGGAGAAAGGAGCAGCGAGTTCAGCCACGTCGACCTTGCCTCCGGCAACCCCCGCCTTCTGTGCGGCCATCTCGGTCGAACGGGAGCGCGTGAGATCTCGCACGTTCATGTCCAGAGGCTCGCAGATGTGCGCGATGCCACGGATCCAGGCTGGACGATCGCAATAGTCCTTGGCGCGATCCCCTGCGACGAGCAAAACCGCGGACGCACCATCCGAGACCGGCGAGCAATCGTGCTTGCGCAGGGGATTGGCGATGTAGGGTTCGGCGAGGATCTGCTCGGGGCTGAAGTCACCCTTCACCTGGGCGTAGGGGTTGTTCTTGGCGTGGCGGCGATCGCGACCGGCCGCCTCGGCCATGTCCCTTTCGGTGAGGGTGCCTCCCTCGAGGCAAAGCCGGGCCTGCAGGGCGGCGAGGCTGATCGCATCGGGCCACAGCGGCGTCTGGGTGTAGGGGTCGAGCTGCAAAGCCATCGTAAGCGGCAGATCCCCCATCGACGGCTTGCCAAACCCGTAGACCAGCGCGACCTCGGCGTAACCCATCTGGATCTTCGCCCACGCCTCGTAGAGGGCCCAGGCCCCGTCCATCTCGACGTGACTTTCACAGACGGGGGGCCAGGCTCCGACGGCGTCGAGTCCCATCACGAAGGCGAATGGGGCCCCGGCGAGGTAATCGCTCGATCCCGAGCAGACGAAATCGACGTCTTCGTTCCCGAGATTCGTCTTCTGCCTCAGTTCGTGGATGACCGGAATGACGATTTCCGTGTCGTTCAGATCCATCTCACGCCGCTTCGACTCGGATTGCGTGAAGGCGACGACGGCGACGTCCCGCATCAGATGTGCTCCTTGTAGGAATCGTAGGAGGCGTCGGGCTCGCCGCTGGGCTCGAAGTAGAGAATGTTCGCGACCGACTCCTCCCATTCGTCCTTCGGCTTCCACACCGCCTTTACTCGCATCCCCATGTGGACCTCCTCGAGCTCGCAGTTGCCGAGGAGGTGCATCAGGATCGTATCCGCGCCATCGAGCAGAACCTGTACTGTGACGAAGGGTACGTCGAGCGGTACCGCGTCGGAGGGGATACGGACGATGGAGAACGTGACGAGGGTTCCGTGATCCGACAACTCCACCGGCTCCCCCTCGATCGGAACGCCGTGTTGGGGGCAGGAACCACGGCTGGGGAAGTAGACCCGGCCGTCGACCGGACAACGCTGGCCGATCAGCTTTCCCTCCTTCATCGCGCGAAGAAAACGCGACGCGGATCGGCCGGCGGAATATTTATACTCGAGCTGCACCGGGGTCCGGATCAACTCGACGGCGCCGTTCTTGGCTTCCTCACTCATGACGTTCCCTCACGCCGGCTCGAAGCAGGCGATGTCCTTGATCGAGCCGGTCGCCTCACTGGCCCAGCGCACCCGGACGCGCATGCCCGTCTTCATCGCCTCCTCGGCACCGGCATCGACCACGTGCAGAAACGGCGTATCCGCGCCGTCGAGCTGGACCAGCGCGTAGGCGAAAGGCGTATCCAGAGGCTGCTGTCTTCGGGGCCTGGGCACCCAGGACCAGGTCTTCACCACGCCGGTATCGGCGACCTCGACCAACTCGTCGAGCGACTCGCTGGTATCGGGATCGTACTCCTTGGGCGGAAACAGCACCGTGCCGTCCTTGCGCTTCACACCGAAGAGCTGGTGGTCGCGCAGGCCCGTGAAGAACCGTGACAGCACCGGCCCCAACGATCTTTTGTACGTGTAATCCAGGATGTGCGGGGCGATGAGGGATCCTTCATCGACACTCATTTCGCGTCCTCGTCTTTTTCACCATGGCCGGACACCGCCATGGCGCCCGGCAGCCGGGAATCAAGCAAACCCCCGCGGTGCTGTCCACGAGCCGACATCTTGCGGGGACGGCCACAATGGTTGTAGTGCATCGCAACGCCACGGGCGCCGCAGACACCCGCAGAGAAAGGATTCACCATGCCGATCGACCCCAATGCCGTTGGCGCGCAGGGATCGCCCACCCGTCACCGCTGGACCTCCCGGGATACCCTCCTGTACTCGCTGGGCGTCGGGGCCGGGACCGAAGAACTCGCCTTCACCACCGAGAATACCAAGGACACCCCGCAGCGGGTCTTCCCGACCTTCGCCGTGATCGCCGGCATGGGCGGCCTGCCCTTCGACAAGATCGGCAGCTTCAATCCAGCGATGCTCGTCCACGGCGAGCAGGGGATCGAACTCCTCCAGGAAATCCCCGCCGAAGGCGAGGTCGAGACCACCGGCAAGATCACGGCGATCTGGGACAAGGGCAAGGGAGCCGTCGTCGAGATGGCGTGCGAGTCGACCGACGTTGCCACGGGCAAACCGATGCTCCGCACCCGCTTCTCCGCGTTCATCCGTGGCGAAGGGGGTTTTGGCGGGGAACGCGGTCCCTCGGCGAGTGCCGAGATGCCGTCGCGGGCCCCCGATCACGAGGTGACCTACCAGACGTCGCCCGACCAGGCGCTCGTCTACCGGCTCTCGGGCGACCGCAACCCACTGCACTCCGACCCGTCGTTCGCGGCCATGGGCGGATTCGACCGGCCCATCCTGCACGGGCTCTGCACCTATGGGTTCACCGGACGGGCACTGCTGCACACCCTTTGCGATGGGGACCCGAGCCGCTTCCGGTCCATGGACGGCCGCTTCTCGAAGCCGGTCTTTCCGGGCGAGGCGCTCACCGTCTCGGTGTGGGTCGACGGGAAGGAGTGCACCTTCCAGACGCGCAATCCAGCGGGTGACGTCGTACTCGACCAGGGGAAGATGCGCCTGGCCTGAACGAGCGCGCGGGCACCGTCCGCGCGCAGGGACTCCGACCCCGAGTAGCGGCGCGCTCTCCCTCCCCAGCGCCGAGGAGGTTCAGCAGATGTCCGTCACCGCCTTCGAGCCTGCCTTCATGCCGGTGGGCGTGCTCACCGCGGCGCTCCAGGAATTGACCCCACGCGACGTGCGCGACCCCGACCCCGACCGGGCGATCGAAGACTGGCTCGCCTATGCGGCCGAACTCGGTGCCGACGAGATCCAGCTCTCCGCGGCACTACACCCCGACGAGGCCGACGTGCCCGCCGAGGCGATGCTCGACCCGGTCGCGAACACCCTCGATCTGCGCACCCCCTTCGATTCCGAACGGGCGCGACGCGTGCGCGACGCCGTCGAGGCGACCGGGGTGGGCATTGCCGACCTGGGGTATTTCGACAACATGCTGCACGCCGATCCGGCGACGCGGCGCAAAAAACACGATTTCATGCTCCGGGTCTTCGATGCCGCCGCGCTGCTCGGCGTGCGCGCGGTCTGCGGCTTCATCGGCAAACATCCGGGAAAGACCGTCCAGGAGAATCTCGCCGACTTCGAGGAAGGTTTCGTGCCCCTCCTCCACGAGGCCCGGAGCCGCGAACTCGAATACCGCATCGAGCAATGCCCCATGCCCGGCTGGACGCTCGACGACTCCTTCCACAACAACATCGGCTACACGCCTGGAACCTGGATCGCGCTGCACCAGATCTGCGAGCGACACGGGGTCGGCGACCAACTGCGCGTCCACTACGACCCTTCACACGCGATCCTCATGGGGCAGGACACCCGCTCCATCTTCCAGTTCCTCAAGGACGAGGGTTATGCCTTCCTCATCTCGGGCTTCCACGTAAAGGGGCAAGTGATCGACCCGAAGGGGCTGGCGGCGTGGGGATATGGCGGCCAGACGATCGACCGGGGCGACTACGTCGATGGCCATCCTGCCGACGACCCGGCCGCCCGTGCGAACGCCTGGAAGAAGCAACTCAGTCTCTGCGAGCACGAGCTTCCGGGCACCGCCCGCCACGATCCACTCGCCTATCTGCAGAACCGCACGGTGGACTGGCTCGATCACCAACTCGCAGCGCGCGAACTCCTCGATCTCGACGTGCGCAACACGCCGCTGATCGTGGAGCACGAGTACACGGCCGCGCGCGTGCAGGACCGGGACCGACTGAAGCCGATCCTGCAGGGATCGATTGCCTTCACCCGCCGCATCGACGAGGCCGCCGCCTGCATGTTCGCGCTGCAGAACGAGGTTCTCGCCGGCCAGGGCATCCCCGTTCAGGGCGTCGGCCGCAAGGCCTACTCCACCTGAAGCCGGATGGGGGAGATCGAATGATGCGCACCCTCAACGTGGCGATGGTCGGGTACCAGTTCATGGGCCAGGCGCATTCGAACGCCTGGCGGCAGGTCGGCCGCTTCTTCGACCTACCGGTCGAGCCCGTCTTGAAGGTCGTCTGTGGTCGGGACGGGGACGGTGTGCGCCGCGCCGCCGACAAACTTGGCTGGCAAGAGGCCGCGACGTCCTGGGAGGAGGTCGTGAAGCGCCCCGACGTGGACATCGTCGACATCTGCACGCCGGGCGACTCGCATGCGGAGATCGCCATCGCGGCGGCGGCCGCGGGGAAGGCCGTCCTGTGCGAAAAACCGCTAGCCAACACGGTGGAGGAAGCAGAGTCGATGCTCGCCGCCGTGGAGAAGGCGGGCGTCCCCCACATGCTCTGCCACAACTATCGCCGCGCGCCGGCGGTCGCGCTCGCGCGCCGGCTGATCGACGAGGGGCGGATCGGAACCATCCGACACTACCGCGGCACGTATCTGCAGGATTGGATCGTCGACCCGACGTTCCCCCGCGTCTGGCGACTGGAGAAGGCAAGGGCGGGCAGCGGTGCCCTCGGGGACATCGCGTCGCACTCCCTCGACCTCGCCCGCTACCTCGTCGGCGAGATCGACGAGGTCTGCGGCCTACTCGAAACCTTCATCCCCGAGCGCCCCCTCCCCGACGGCAGCGGACGAGGCGAGGTCGACGTCGACGACGCCGCCCTCACTCTGGTCCGCTTTGCAGGGGGCGCGATCGGCAGCGTCGAAGCGACGCGCTTTGCACCCGGCCGAAAGAACTTCAATCGCTTCGAAATCAACGGCAGCAAGGGGAGCCTCGCGTTCGACCTCGAACGCATGAACGAACTCGAGGTCTACGAGGAGGCCGGAGCCGAAAGCGGCTTCCGCACGGTGCTCGCCACCGACGAGTCGCACCCCTACG
>JAPOLW010000360.1 GCA_029976905.1 bacterium
GAGGGCAAAGACACTGACCGCCGAGCCGCCCGCCGCGGTCTGCCCGTGCGCCGCTGTCGCGAAGCCAGCGAGGTAGAAGGTCCCGTAGTACGCGCAATACGCGCAGAAGATGATGCCACCGACGAGCCATACGCTCGGTCTCGAGATCACATCCCGGAGCAACCTACGAGAGCCTGGTGACGCCGCCCGGGTCGTCGGCGCATGGGCTTGCCGGGGAAGGGCGCACCACGTTGCCGCGGCGCCGAGAAGGCAGGCGCCCGTGTAGAGGAAGATGACCCCGCGCAGCCCGACGGCCCCGCCTCCGAGGGTGGCGAAGATCTGCAGGCCGATCGACGCCGCCGTCGCGGCGAGCAGTCCTCGCCCGGCGTCGAGCACGCCGAAGGCCCGACCCTGCGCGGAGGGTCCACCCCAGGCCCGCGTCGCCTTGATCAGAGCCGCCCAGAACAACAGGATCGTGGAGACAGCCCAAAGAGCGAAGAGTGCGTAGAGCGTGGTGATCGAAGAGGGAAGCGTGGACAGGATCACGCCGCCCATGGCGGTGAGCGCCAGGGATGCCGGGAGCAGTACGCGCGGCGCCACCGCGTCGGCGAGCCAACCCCCGGCGGGGTACGCCAGCAGACTCAAGATGCCAAAGACGCTGTAGATCGCGCCGAGTTCCGATTCGTTGGCGAGCCCGAGTGCCTCGATCAGGGTGGTGCGGTACTCGCGTCGCAGGGCGTAGGGCAGCAGATAGATGCTCTCACCCGCCCAAACGAGCGCGGCGAGTTCTCCCGGGCTGCCTCGTTTCGTGTCGTTCTCCACGCTGCCCCCTCTCGTCACGCGGTGGCTGCCCGGGTCACGGTCCGGCCGGGCGCGGAAAACGCCGTTGCCCGCGGTGTTGCAGGGCGTTGAAGCACGCGGGGGAGGGAGATCGCGATATCCACCTGGGCCCACGTAGCACAGGCGCCGTCGCATGACTGAAGTGCGCGGCCCCCCCGCCTCTCGGGGCGTTCGGGCGTCGCGCGGAACCGCCCGGCTTCAGAGGCGCGCGTTCGCTTCGGAGAGGCGAGAGGCAAGAATGCGCGAGAGGTTCAGCAATACCTTGGCGGCTACGGTTGGGTCCCGGTTCAAAAAAGCCCGAAGGGAGTCTGCGGAGAGGACGATCACCTTGCATGGTGTGCAGTCAATCACGTTCGCGGTTCGACGGCTTTCGTTGAGGAAGGCGATTTTTCCGAAGGCGTCACCTGCGCCCAGCACCGAAAGTGGGCGGTTCGACGTTTCGTTGCGGGTTACCTCGCAGGCCCCGGAGAGCAGAACGAATAGGGTGTCGCCGAGTTCTCCCTGTCGAACGATGTGATCGCCCGGTTGTGCGTCCACCACGGTTGCCCGCGAGAGAAGGCGCTCTGCTTCGCCCTTGTCGAGTCCGTGCAAGAGTCCCACGGCATGCAGGGGGTCGCTGGCGATACGCTCTTCGAGAAGCTCCAGGAACACCCCTTCGGGCAGGAGTTGTGCACTATCGTACGAAGAAGCGTCGGGGTAGCTCCGGGTAAACCAGTCGCGCGCGTCCGTGTCGTCCGCGTCGTCGCGTCCCATGCGCGCGAGCGGTGATCTGACCTGCTCGAGTCGCTTGCGATCGCCGAGGAGCATGAGAATCGGCACCTTGAAGCCATAGGAGGTGTCGTTGAAGGCACGCTCATAACGCCGAAACCCGAGGTGTTCGTAGAAAAGAAGGAGATGTGGACTGCAGTCACCATAGTTCAGGCGGATGCCGCGTGTACGGGCCTGCTCGAACGCCGCCTTCATGAGGCGAATGATCGCCGTGCCGTGCCGCAGTTTCGGATCGAGCATGAAGCGGCCGGTGGCACAGATTTCCTCGGGGCGAAAAGCGGCGAGGGCAGGGCCGAGGTGGAACTTCTTTTCCAGAGGTGTCGGATCCTTCACTTCCGAAAGGATCGTGGTCCGTAAGGTGCCCACGACTTCGTCGTCGTCGAGAAGGGCGTGGAGGCGGCTCTCTGCATCGAGCGGGTCAAAAAGCCATTTTCGGTCGTGGTCCGCCTCGGGCGTATCGATCTCCATTTCCTCGACGTAGATCCGGTAACGAAACGCGTAGACACGGGAACGTTCTTCGTTCGTCGTGACCTCGGCGACCCTCAGGCCCATGTGGCGGTTTCTCCACCGAACTCCCGAAACATCCGAACGTAGAGCCCGGCGACGACCTCGCTGGCCCGAAGGACGGCGGACTGGTCCTCCGGGGTGGTGACGTATCTGTCGATCTGCTCGATGATCTCTCGGGTGTGATCGGTGTCTGCGACGCCGTGCCCGGCCACGAAGCGCACCGCGCTCCTTGCTTCACCGAGCCCCTCGCCGAGTTTCTGCCCAGCGATGCCACCGAGATCATTGCCAACCGCCTCGAGGACGAACATCCAGCCGAAGAGGCCGATCGCGCGATCGTGGCCGGCGAGGAAGTGGACGTATCCAACCAGAGCCTGACAGGAGTCGACCGGTCGCGCGGCCAGAGCTTCCTTCCGGGTGACACCCAGATCCTCGAGGTCGGCGAGAGCCCAGGCATCGTGGCCTTTTTCCTCGTCCGCGTGCTGGAGCAGATACCCGGCCAATTCGGGGTGGGTGGCGACGCAACGCGAGGCACCAAGCGCCATGACCACCGGGCTGAACTGTGCGTAATAGCGGACGTTCATGAGGTAGCGCGCGTAGGCCGCGAGGTCTGGCTTGCCGTCGAGGATGTCTCGGATCAGCCTCGTCGATACGAGTTCGTCGTGTACGCCTTTGCGAACGTCGTGAAGCTTCTTCATGGTCCGGCCTTACCGTCTTCCACGAGGCGCGTGCATCGCTTCTCTCGAGCGCAGGCGGAAAGAACCGGCGCCTCCAGACGCGAGCCACGGCAGTTGGGCGCGTCGAAAGCGCTGCTGGAGGGAGCGCGGATTTCGTGAGGGTTCGGTCCGGATGGCGGTGACGCATCGCCCGGGAACTGTGACGTCGGTCGCTTCGGGCGCGGCGCAGCGGTGACAGACACCGGAAGCCGGACTAGACACCTCGTCGCGATTCCCATAGCGTCGGCGCCCGTGTCGGAAGAGGCTCCATTTCGTCGCAATGCCCTCCCCGTCCCGACGGGGCGGACGGACGGCCACGCTCCTACTTGCGGGACCCGGTTTTTGGACCGTCGGCGGCCCCGGGACCGCGATTCGCGCAACGGTAGGAGTCGAGGAGGAAAACCTTCATGATCCATCATCTGTCGATTGCGGTCCATGACCCGGCCCGCGTCGCCGCCGCACTTGCGGAATTGATCGGAGGAGCCTCGGTGGCGTTTCCTCCCAATCCGGGCAGCTATTGGGCTCTGCAACGTGATCCGCACGGTACCGGCATCGAGATCTATCCCGCCGGCACGACGCTCCGGCCCGACGGAGATCGGGGCGTCGCGTTCGCTTCGGAGCCGCAGCGAGGATCCGGTTTCGTCGGGCACCATTTCGCAATCAGCGTGCCGACGAGCAAAGAAGAGGTCGTGACCATCGCCGCCCGCGAAGGCTGGGAATACCACGAATGCATGCGAGGCGGCTTCCACGTGATCGAAGTCTGGGTGGAGAACGAAATCCTGATCGAATTTCTGCCGCCCGAATTCGCCGCCGAGTATCTGGCCGTGACCCAACCCGAGCGTGTCGTGGAGCATATGGCATCCGTCCGTCGCCCGCAGGCACCCGGTTCGCAAACAGACTGATCCTGTAGCGGCATCAACCCAGACCTTCCGCGCACGTGGGGTCCTCTGCCCGGCCGCGAGACGAGGTCGCCTGGAGAACGTGCGCCTGGCTCGTCCAGGAAAAGCGAGAGACGCCCGGGGGGTTCGCCTCGAGTCGCCGGCCATGGCCCTCGACCGTCGTCGGGGGCCCGGGCGACAAGAGGCCGGCACCGGTCGTCGCCCGGGCGATCGCCGCGGCCAGGAGAACGGCGACGTCGCCGGATCGGCCATAGAGGGTGAGCCGGGACCTGGGTTCCACGACGCCGTAGAGGACGTCCGCTCTACCGAAGTGGCTTTTCATTTCGACCCGGCCGTCCGATCGTATGATGGCGGATTTTCCGGATCCCGTGGCCCGGAGGATGGGCCGACGATTCTCGATCGCACGCAGGGCGGTACTGCGCAGCTGCAGGCGCGCCATCGCCTCCGTCCCGAGCCAGCTGTCATTGGAGCGGTTCGCGAGAATCGTCGCGCCCTTCTGTGTGAGGCGCCGGGCGACGCCAGGTCGGAGTGCTTCGGAGCAGAGAAAGATGCCCACCTGCGCTCGCCGGGTCGAGATCGGGGACCCCTCGTTGCCGGGGGTATACGGCGTGCGGTCGAGGGTCGTCAGGGAAGGCCAGGAGTCCGACGACCCCCGGGCGCGACGAAGTACGTCGATAGGGGGTGGGGCAGCCCGCTCGCAAATCCCATGGATGCGGTGAAGAACCACAGCAAGCGCAGCGCGAAGCCCGAGGCCGGTGTCGCCCGGGACAGCGCGATGAAAAAGGGAGCGAGCGCAACCCAGCCGAGTGCGCTCGCGCCCATCGGCGGGAGAGCCAGAGCGTATAGCGCCGCCGACACGACGGCTCCCATGGCGGACTTCACTGCTTCCTCATTGCGAGACGGTCGATCTTCTGCGGAAACCTCTGTCGAGTGATCTCCAACGCTCTCACGCC
>JAPOLW010000361.1 GCA_029976905.1 bacterium
GAAGCGGATTGCGCTCGCCCGGCCGATGCCGCTGCCGGCCCCGGTGACCAGGGCTCGTTTTCCAGTCAGTTGACTCATGCCACCCGTATAACGGAGCCGGGGGCCAGGAGGCGAGTCGGTCAGGAGCCGTCTTGCGAACGTGTCGTCCAGCGCACGATGTGGTCTTCGGTGACGAGTCCCAGGAGCTGTCCCTCGTCGTCGACGACCGGCAGGAAGTCCAGTTGGTTGCGGACCATCCGCTTGCCGGCTTCGAGGACGGGCTCCTCGGGGCGGGCCGTGGTGAGCTTCGAGTCGATGGCGCGTCCGACCGCGAAGCGACCGAGCATACGGGCGCGGTCCTCGGCGTCCACCTTCGCGGGTGCCTGTGGGGCGGCAAAGAGCAGATCGCGCTGCGTCAGCACGCCGATCAGACGGTCCTTGCGGTCCACGACCGGAAGATGGCTCAAGCGTCGCTGGCGCATCATCTCGTGGGCGCTCTGTAGTGAGTCGTCGACTCCGACGGTGGCCACGTTGCGGCTCATGAGGTCGGCTACGGTCGGTCCGCGCGCGATCCTCGAGGCGGCGGAGAGCGCCTCGGACTTCTTCCACAGGGCACTGCGCGTTTCGTAGACCGCCGCATCCAGGGCGTTCCCCACCGCCTCGACGTCGGGTACGAGCTTCGGATCGGCCACGACACACAGGGAGATCCGATCGGCGTAGGTCGACGCCGCGAACGCCAGACCGACGTCGAGGAAGAGTGGTGCGATCGCATGGATCTCCGTGATCTTCCGTCCGCAGAGTTGCAGCGTCTGCTTCGGGCCGGGCACGTTCGTGCACAACGTATTGACGACCGTCATGTCGGAGACGGCCGAAATGAGCGGGCCCCCGGTGAAGGAGGGAAGCAGACCGGCGGCGGCGACGACCATGCTGGTCGCCCGGCCCTGCTTACGGTCCTTCAGGCTCCGCATCTCGTCTCGGACCTTCTGCAGTCGGTCGATCGGATCCTCGAGGTCGACGGGCAGGCGGGGGAACATGGCCGTGACGTGATTGCCCAGGCGACCTTCCTCGCCCTTGGGGCGAACGTTGGCCGGGACGATGCAACGAACGGCGCCCTGGTGGGGGGAATGCCCGTTCTGCAGCGCGTAGGTCCGCAGGGCGCCCGACATGATCGCGACGACGGCGTCATTGAGAGTGCCATCGACGGCGACCTTGAACGAGGTGAATTCATCGATCGGATAGGAGCGCCATGCGAAGTGGCGGCCCTGGCCGAGGAGTCCGTTCCAGGGCATGGGTGCCGGTGGCTCGTCGAGGAAGGTTGCGATGGTTTCCGCTGCCTCGGCGAAATCCCGGATGCCGCGGGTAGCCATCCCGCGGGGGTCGGCCATGGCGTCGGAGACCAGGCCGACCAGGCCGCGATCGGAGTTCCAGAAGTCCGTTCTCCGGGAGTCCTTGCGGGAGACGCCCGGAGTTTCGAGCGGCCCCCCGGCCGGTTTCTCAGGAGCGATCTCCCGGGCCGATTCGACCGCACCGGTCACGACGTCGGTCACGGTCTCCAGGACGTGAAAGCCGCTCACGCCGTCGTTCATGCTGTGGTGCACCTTGGCGAGGAGCGCGGCGCGACCGTGTTCGATGCCCTCGATGAGGTGCATTTCCCAGCGCGGGCGGTCACCAGGGAGGGCTGCGGTGGCGAGGCTCTCGAGCAGGTGGGAGAGCTTCTGCCGGTCGCCCGGCCGCGGCACGGCCACATGGCGCACATGGCGGCGGATGTCGTAGTCGGGGTCGTCGCGCCACACCGGCCATCCGAGGTCGAGGCGCGCGCGGACGGGAATCTGCCGGAAACGGGGGAAGGCGGCCAGGCGTTCCTCGAGCGTCCGCAGGAGTTCCTCGAAGCCCGGCGAGCTGTCCAGAATTGCCAGGCAGCCGATCTGGAAGCTCTGGTTGGGCTTCTCCAGGAACAGGAAGCCGGCATCCAGGGCACTGAGCTTTTCGTCGGCGCGGTCGGCGTCGACCGCCGGGGCCTCTTCCTCGAGGGTGCGCCACGCAAAGGGGCTCTCGACCCCACCCGCTGCGCCATCCCAACCCCGGTCTGCCGAAGAGGTCTTCTGACCTCCCCCGTGTTGGACGACCCGCCAACTGCCGCCTGAACGGCCCTCCACCCTGCCCATCGAACCCCTCCCCGGACCGCACTGCCAAAAGCGCGGAGCGATCCGCACCACATCCCCACTTGAATGGAATGGTATCAGGATCTGGGACGGGTATCCATCCGGAACGCCCGGGTCCCGAGGAATTCCAGGCTCCCGGTTTCGTTCTCCGGGAGGCCCGGTCGACGGGGTGGCTCAGATTTCGTCGAGGAAGACGATGTCGGGCGCGCCGGCCAGGATGGACCCGAAGCCGGCGCCGTGTGCTTTCAGATTCTCTCCATGGATCGCGAACGCAGCGTCGTCGGCGTATTTCTCGTAGAAGACGAAGACCGTGGGGTCGTCCTTGCGCTGGTGGGCGGTGTAGACGAGGGTTCCCTCCTCCTTGGCCAGGGTTTCCCGGGCGAGGTTGGAGAGAAAGGCCTTGGCTTCCTCGATCTTGTCGTCCTTCACTTTGATGGTGGCGACCACGCTTGGCATGGGAGTCCTTTCCTCACCCGCTTGGGGGTGATGCCTTCAAGAGGCCCGGGATACGACCTCGTCCCCGAGACGGGCAAGGCCTTCCATGGGCTTCTCGCCCAGGGCTTGTAGGGGAACGATGAGACGGCTGACACCGAGGTCGCGGTAGCGTGGGATGGCTTCCGCGGGTGGCTCCATCAAGGGGACGTACATCGTACTGATCTCGACCGTCGAACGGTCGCGTCCTTCGGCCGCGCAGGCTTCGTCCAGAGGCACCAGCAGCCCGGCCAGTTGATCGGCGCTGACCGCCGGCGCGTACCACCCCTGGCCGTAGCGAGCGACGCGTTGCAGGGCGCGTTTCGAGGAGCCGCCGATGACCAGGGGGAGCGGGTCCTGGACGGGAACGGGGTGGCTCTTGAAGTTCGTCCAGTGCAGGAACGCACTCTCGTGCTCGACGACCTCGCCCGACCACACCTTGCGCATGGCCTCGACGTAGTCGGCAAAGCGCGCGCCGCGCCGCTCGAAGGGGACGCCGAGGGCCCGGAACTCCTCTTCGAGCCAGCCGATGCCGATGCCGAGCATGAAGCGCCCCTTCGAGACGAAGTCGAGACTCGCGGCCTGCTTGGCGAGCATCAAGGGGTTCACCTGGGGCAGGATGTTCACGCCGGTACCCAAGCGCAGGGTCTGGGTGTGGGCCGCGACGGCGGTGAGGGCGATGAGCGGATCGATGAAGTTGGTCTCGGGCTGAACCGGCATCTTCCCGTCGCCGCTGTACGGATAGCGCGACGCGTAGTCGACCGGAACGATCGCGTGCTCGAAGGTCCAGAGGGACTCGAGACCGATCTCCTCGGCCGTCTGGGCCATCGAGATCATGGCGTCCACATGGGGGACGCCGACGTTGCAGGGGATGAGGCCGAACTTCATGAGCGAGATCCTCTCCTTAGCTCCACGGCGCGAGGCGAATCGAGCGTTCGCGATGCTCGGAAGGGGCGCCGAGGAAGGCGCGGTCGAACATGGCGCGCTTGAACCAGATCTGGACGTCGCCTTCCCACGTGAAGCCGATCCCGCCGTGCGCCTCGACGCTGTCGCGCGCGATTTGCATGAAGCGGTCGGTGATGTGGGCCTTGGCGATCGCCGCCATGCGTTCGGCTTCGGTGGGGACGTGGTCCTGGGCGTAGGCAGCGAACCAGTAGAGGCCGCGGTTGGGTTCCACGTCCACGGCCATGTTCGCGAGTTGGTGTTTGAGGCCCTGGAAGCTGCCGATGGTGACGCCGAATTGTTCCCGTGTCTTGGCGTATTCGACGCACATCTCCAGCAGGCGTTGCGAGCCACCGAAGGCGTCGGCGGCGAGGAGGGCGAGGCCCAGGTCGCGCACGGCAGGCGCGGCGGGGCCCAGGTCCTGGACCGGGGTCTTCTCGAGGGCCAGGTGGTGAACGCGGCGGGTGAGGTCGGCGGAGTCCACCGGCTCGACCGAGAGCCCGGGGGCTCCCTTCTCGACGACGGCAAGGTGGCCGCCGCGCGTGCCCACGACGATCAGATCGGCAACGTCGGCCGCCGGCACGAACTCCTTGCGGCCCGAGAGCCCGCCGTCGCCGCCGACGGTCCACTGCTCGGGGGCCCAGAGCCCGCCGGGCTCGGCGAAGGCGATCGTCCCGATGCGCTCGCCCGACGCGAGGCCGGGAAGCCAGCGCTCCTTCTGCTCGCTGCTGCCCGCGACGTCGATGGCCCGCGCGGCCAGGACGTGGCCGAGGAAGGGACCCGGCGCCGCATGGTACCCCAGGGTTTCCGCGGCCACCGCGAGGTCGAGGCTCTCGAGGCCCGCGCCGCCGTACTCGGCGGGAATGGCCAGCCCGAGCAGGCCCAATTCGGCCATCTCGCGCCACAGGTCGGTGTCGAGATCGCTGTCGCCTTCGAGTCGCTTATGCAGTTCGGTGGTGGGACAGCGTCGCTCGAGGAGTTGGCCGAGGGTGTCCTGCAGCATGCGCTGCTCGTCGGTGAGATCGAAATTCACTTGCCCGCACTCCGGCCGGCGGCCGCATCGCGTGGCAGCCCGAGGCCGCGCTCGGCGATGACGTTGCG
>JAPOLW010000362.1 GCA_029976905.1 bacterium
GGATCGGAACCCTGGTGACCTCGATCGGTCCGGATCTCATCGGCAAAGCTCTTCTCCCCGGCGCGGGCGAGTCGCGCTGGACGCGCGCCGACCTCGGTGGAGGCGGCCAGGTCCTCGCCTTCGCCGCCGATGGGACCCTGCGCAGCACGCCGCGCCGTGCCGCTCCGGGACTCGACCGGGGTTCGGACGGCCTACGCCAGGCCCTTGCCGGAACGCCAGCTTCGGGCGCCTTCGACGTCGGGGGCGAGACCCTCCTCGCCTCCTACGCGCCCCTCGACCTCGGCGGTCGCCGTTGGGTGGTTGCGGCCGAACGACCGCGCCGTGAGGTGCTCGCCCCCCTCTACCGTCTCGCGCCCGTTCTGCTCGGCATCGTCGCGCTGGCCGGCGTCGTCGGCTGGGTCCTCGGCGGTCGGTTGTGGAGCCAATACGCCGGCCAGTTCCGCCAGATCACGAGCATCCTCCAACGGGCCCAGCGCGGCGACCAGAAGGCGCGCCTCGACGCTGCCCGACCCGGAGCCGTCGGCGCGCTCGCGGCATCGATCAACCGACTGCTGGACGACCGGGCGGGCGTTCTCGAACGCGCCGAAGAAGATCGGGACAAACTCGCCCGTGATGCCCAATGCCTCGTCGATGTCGCTCGCCGCGCGGCGAGCGGCGAGGTCCCTCCCTCGGCCGCCCTCGCCGGGAGCGCTCTCGGCAACGTCTCCATCGCTCTCGACCAGATGCTCGGGACCATGCGCGAACTTTCCGGCGGTCTGCACGCAGCGTCTTCGCAGTTCGGGACGTCGGCGGATCGGATCCGGTCGTCGGCCGACGAGACCTCGGCACGGGCCGCCGAGCAATCACGCGCCTGCCAGCAGACGCGGGGATCCGCCGACGAGCTTCTCGCCGGCAGTGGCCGCATCCCCGAGAAGTGCGGGGAAGCCCTCGACGTCGCTCGCCGCAGCAGCCAGGCCGTGCGGCTGGGTCAGACGGCCGTCGCCGACCTTCTCTCCGGCATGGAGGGCCTGCAGAGGGAGACGCGGGCGGCAACCGTCAAGATCAAACGTCTCGGGGAACGCTCGATGCAGATTTCGGCGATCATCGGGACGATCTCGAAGATGTCGGCCCACACCGACATGCTTGCCCTCAATGCCGCCATCGAGGCCTCCCGCGCTGGCGAGCAGGGCCAGGGGTTCACCCTGGTGGCCGACGAGGTGCGCAAACTCGCCGAGCGCGCTGCCGCGGCCGCCAAGGAGATCGAGCGACTCATCGGCGGCATCCAGTCCGACATCGGCGAAGCCGTCGACGGGATGAAACGCCAGGGGGAACGAATCGACGTGCAGGCGGCCGCGGCGTCCGAGGCGCAACATGCGCTCGAACGCGTCGGCAACGTGACCGGCGATGCGACGGCGACGATGGAGGAGATTGCCAGAGCCGCAACGGAGCAGGTGGATGCGATCGGAGATTTGCGCGAGTCGATTACCCAGATCGCGACCGCGGCCACCGACGTGCAGCGCGCCAGCGAGCAGACCCGACAAACCAGCATCGAGCTTTCCCACCTCTCCCGCGAACTTCTCTCTCGCGTCGAACCCTCCCCGGAAGGTTGAGGCGTCGTGAACGACGAGCAAAAGAGGAGCGCGCCCGATCTTTCGGAGGAACACGGGCATCGCGCGCTGCGCTCGGTCTTCCTGGAGGAGGCCGAGGACCTCCTGTCGAAGATGGGCTCGTGCCTCACCTCCCTTTGCGAAGACCCGTGCAATCCACAGCTACTGGCCGAAGTGGCCGCGGGCGGGCATACCCTGCGTGGTTCTGCGTCACTCGCCCACCTACCGGCACTCACCCGGGCGGGAGCGGTTCTCGAGCGCGCCGCCCTCATGGCTGCCCGCGCCGCCGAACGAAATCGCGCCGCCGCGCGTGCGCTGGTGCGGGAGACCCGGGCGGCTCTCGCGCCCGCACGCCGTATGGTCTCGGAGGCACGCGCGGGCCGCACCGGGAGTCAACGCTTCCTCCTGCGGGAGTTCGAGGAAACCTTTTCGCCGGCCCATCAGGAGGGCATCCGCAACGACCATCGACCCGGGGGGCGCGCGGCTCCGTCTGCACCCCCACGCCCGCAACAGCGCATCCGTGGAGACGAAGGGGATCCCGGCGGGAAACCCGCCCCGGATCTCCGGGCCGTCTTCCGCGAGGAGATGCGGGACCTGCTCGCCGACGTTCCCGACCTCTTGCGGGGGCTCGCCGACCCGGCCGAGCAGATCCCTCTGTGCGCGGATCTCGGCCGCATCTTCCACACGCTGAAAGGAAGTGCGGCGATGGTCGGTCTCGACGAATGTCGGACTCTGGCCCGGCTCCTCGAGGAGTCCTGCGAAAACGCGACCGCGAACCCGCGCCTTCTGCCGCTGGGACCCGGGTTCGCTCAGGGGATCTACGCACCCCTCGAGAGAATCTTCGTTCTGGCCGAACTCGAACCGCCGCACGAAGCCCTCGAGCTTCTTCGCGAAACGACGGCCGCAAGTGTGGTCGACGCAGGGGACGAAGACGCGAGCGCCGACGGCGCAGCGCACGGCCCGCAGAACCACGCCCCGGCAACAAGTCCATCTTCGACCGCGGTCGAACCCGAACTCATGGAGGCCTTCGCGCTGGACGCGGACGAAGCTCTCGAAGCATCCGAAGCGGCGCTGGCGACTCTCGTCGAGAATCCCGACGACCGGGCACCGCTGCACACCCTCTTGCGACAATTCCACACTCTCAAGGGGGCGGCCGCCGCCGTCGGCCTCGAGCGAATCGCCGCGCAAATGCACAGCGGCGAGACGCTGGTCGAGGGCGCTCTCGAGAAGGGGATTCCTGGAACCGCCGATCTCTTCACGCGGCTCCTGCTCGAAATGCTCGACTCGGTGACGGGGCTGCTCGAGGAAGCGCGCGGGGCTCCCCCCCGGCATCGCATCCTCGAGGACATCGATGCCCGTATCGCCCGGGTCCTGGCGCAAGCGACCCCCGGCGTGCCCGAGCCTCCCACGGCCCGCTCCACGACGGCGGCAAAGAAGACCCTCCCAACGCCCCAACCGACTCCACCTGAGACCGGCCCCGAGGGGGATACCTCGGTCGTTCGCGTTCACGCGGGTCGCCTGGACCTTCTCATGAATCGCGTGAGCGAATTGGTGGTCAGTCGGACCCGGATGGAAGACGCGCTCGGCGCGGTGCAAGAACTACGCGACAAGCTCAACCTCGACCGCCTGCAGCTCAACGAGACCATCGAGGGGTTCCGCAGCTTCGAATTCGGGACCACGGCCTCTCCGGGCCCGGACGATGCCCCGGCGGCCATTCCTCTTTCTTCCGCGGACTTCAGCGACCTCGAATTCGACAAATACGACGACTTCAACGTTCTCGCCCGCAGCCTCGTCGAACTGGCCGCCGACACCGGTGAGGTGCTCGAGCAACTCGGCCACGTACTCGACGGCCTCGGCGACGAAGGGCGGCAGATCTCGAAAGTCAGCTCGAGTCTGCAACGCACGGTGAGCGCGATGCGCCTCCAGTCCCTCGACACGCTCTTCCGCAGGCTCCAGAGGGCGATCCGGGACGCGGCGCGACAGACCGGCCGCGACGTCGAGACCACCACCATCGGCGGCGACATCCAGATCGATCGAGGCCTTCTCGAATCGCTCTACGGCCCTTTGTTGCACGTCGTCCGCAACGCCATCTCGCACGGCATCGAGCCAGGCGCCGAACGCACTGCAGCCGGAAAGGACGTCGTCGGCCACCTCACGCTCGAAGCCCTACAGCGCCCGGGGTTCGTCGAGATCCTCGTCCGCGACGACGGTCGGGGACTCGACTTCGCCGCGATCGAGCGCAAGGCGCGGCGCCGCGGCCTCCTCGCGCCCGGTGCCGATGCCGACCGCGACGAACTGGCGCGAATGATCTTCCGTCCGGGCTTCTCCACGACGGAGAGGGTCACCGATCTCGCCGGCCGGGGGATCGGCATGGACGTCGTTGCGAGCGAGATCGAGCACCTTCGCGGCTCGGTCTGGGTCGATTCCCGCGACGGCCGAGGCGCCAGCTTCGGGATCACCGTTCCGTTGGCCACAATGATCGACCACGTTCTGGTCGTGCGGGCGGGCCGGGAGATCTTCGCGCTCCCCCAGGCTCCGATCGAGACCGTCCTCTCCCTCGAACCCGACCAAGTCCTGCACGACCCCGCCGGCCTGCGACTACGCGTTTTGGGCGAAACGCTCCGCGCCCTCCCGCTGTCCTGCCTCTCACCCGCGGCCGCGGGGACTCCGTCGACCGCCTTGGTGATTCGCGCTGGAGCAGAGCGGATCGCCTTGCTCGTCGACGGAATCGAAGGACAACGCGAAGCCGTCATCCGACCGCTCGGACGGATCTTCTCCGGACACCCGCTCATCACCAGCGCCACCTTCGCCGGGGACGGGCGAGTGGTCTTCGTGCTCGATGCCTCTCGACTCCCCCTCCTGGTCGGCCAGCCAACGCCGTCACGTCCGGTGGCCGCGGCCAACCCTCCCCCACGACCCACAGCCGCCGGGGCCCCCATCCTCTGGGTCGACGACTCGATCAGCGTCCGGAAGCTTGCCCGGTCCTTCTGTTCGGCAGGGGGCTGGAACGCCGAGACCGCCGTCGACGGGATGGATGCCCTGGA
>JAPOLW010000363.1 GCA_029976905.1 bacterium
GACGTCGCCATCGTACCGTTTACACCCGGGCGGCTGACCGCCGCGGTAAGCCCGCTCAAGGTCTTCGAGTACCTTTGCCTGGAACGCCCGGTCGTCTCGACCCGCCTTCGCGAGCTCGAGGGCGTCCCGGGGGTCACGCTGGCCGACGATGCCGACGCCTTCGTGGACGCGGTCGGGAACGCCGCCGCGGCGGAGTTCCCGCGCGAGGCGGTGCGCACCTTCGTCGACGCCCATACCTGGTCGCGACGGGTGGACCGGCTCCTCGAACTCAGTCGATCCGTTCGTCGATGATCGAGGAATCGTCGTCGCGCTGGAAGTGCGCCGCAAGCATCTCGCCGAGCAAGCCGCTGGTGAAGAGCTGCAGCCCGGCCAGAGAGACGAGAACGCCAAAAATGAGAAGTGGGTGGCGCTGCAGGATGTGCCCGTAGAGGAGGCGCAGGGCGGTCACGTACCCGATCACGCCCAGACCGATCGTCATCAAGAACGCGCCCGGCAGACTGAAGAAATGGGCCGGGCGTGCATCGAAGCGCGTCAGGAACATCACCGTGACCAGATCCATCATGCCGCGAAAGGCGCGCCCCCAACCGTAGCGCGAGCGCCCGAAGCGGCGTGGGCGGTGCTGCACCTCGATTTCCCCGACCGCGTAGCCCTTCCAGGCCGCGATGACCGGGATGAAGCGGTGCAGCTCTCCATAGATCCGCACATCGCGCACGACCCAACGGCGATAGGCCTTGAAGCCGCAGTTGAGGTCGTGCAGTTCGATACCGGAGACCGACCGCACGGCGAGGTTGAAGACGCGCGAGGCCACGACGCGCGCCCGCGAGTCGTGACGCTTGCGCTTCCAGCCGCTCACGAGATCGTAGCCCAGCGCAAGCACCTTGAGGAGGCGCGGAATCTCTCGCGGGTCGTCCTGAAGATCGGCATCGAGCGAAATCACGATCTCGCTGCGCGCGTGCGCGAACCCCACCGACAAGGCCGAGGCCTTGCCTAGATTCCGCCGTAGACGGTAGGCGCGGATCTCGGGCGCCTCCTCGGCGAGCCGACGCAACAACCCGAACGAGCCGTCGCTCGAGCCGTCGTCTACGAACACGAGTTCCCAGCGCGGCGCTCCCGCTCCAGGCTCGATGCCAAGCGGCGTCCAATCGAGTTCGGGGTCGTCGAGCACCGCGCGACATTCGGATACGAGCAGTTCCAGGCTCGCGCGTTCGTTGTGCAGGGGCACGACCAAAGATACGTCGGGGACGTCCCTGGCCCCCGCACCGGGCCGTGCCGGGACTACGGTCGGCAGAGCCGCCGCCTCTGCGGTGGATCGCAGATCCGCCATCTCAGTCGCGGGTGACCCGGATGATTTCCGAGACGGTGGTGGTGCCCTCGGAGACCTTGAGCCAGCCGTCGTCGCGCAGGATGCGCATGCCGCACTCGATGGCCTTCTCGCGAATGACGTCGGCCGAGGCTCTCTTCAGGATGAGGTTCCGCACCGGATCGTCGACGAGGAGCAGCTCGTAGATGCCACTGCGGCCGCGGAACCCGGTCTGACTACAGGCCTCGCAACCGGCGCCCTCGTAGGTCGTGCCCAGGGCAATGGATTCGGGGACGAGCCCCCCACTCGAGACGTTTCTCCCCACATCCCGCTGCGTCGCCACGCCCTGCACCTCGCGCCGGCAATCGGGGCAGATGTTGCGCACCAGGCGCTGCGCGAGAACGCCGAGCAACGAAGAAGCGAGAAGGTAGTCTTCGATTCCCATCTCGAGGAGTCGCGCCACGGCCCCGGCGGCATCGTTGGTGTGCAGGGTCGAGAAGACGAGGTGGCCGGTGAGAGCGGCCTGCACGGCAATCTCGGCGGTCTCTGCGTCGCGGATCTCACCGATCATGATCACGTCCGGGTCTTGTCGGACGATGGAGCGCAATCCGTTGGCGAAGGTGAGTCCGATCTGCGGCTTCACGTGGATCTGGTTCACGCCGTCGAGCTGATACTCGACGGGATCCTCGATCGTCACGATCTTCTTATCGGGCGAGTTCACCTTGTTCAGGGAACCGTAGAGGGTGGTCGTCTTTCCGCTGCCGGTGGGGCCGGTGACGAGAATCATGCCGTAAGGCTTGACGATCAGGTCTTCCCACTCTCCCCGGGTATCCGCGGGGAATCCGAGCTTCTGGAGATTGAGCACGATCGATCCGCGATCGAGAATACGCAGGACGACGCTCTCCCCGTAGAGGGTCGGCAACGTCGAGACACGCAGATCGATCTCCTTGCCCATCATCCGCAACTTGATCCGCCCATCCTGGGGCAGACGACGCTCGGCAATGTTGAGCTTCGCCATGATCTTGATGCGCGAGACGATCGCGGCCTGCAGGCGTCGCTGCGGGGCATCGACGTCGTGCAACACGCCGTCGATGCGGTAGCGCACCTTGAGTTCGTTCTCGAAGGGCTCGATGTGGATGTCCGAGGCGCGCGACTCGACGGCACGATTGATCAGGACGTTGACGAAGCGGATGACCGGCGCCTCGCTGGCGAGGTCGCGCAGATGATCGACGTCCTCCTCGTCCTCCGAGAGAAACTCGACCAGGCCGTCGCCGTCCTCGGCGCCTTCGGCCGCGGTCTCGCCGTAGCAGACCTCCAACGCCTCGGTGACGTCCTTCTCCTTGGCCAGAAGCGGCTTCACTTCGCGGCCCGTCACGACCGAGATCCCGTGCAGAGCATCCCGGTCTCCAGGGTCCGCCATCGCAACCGTGAGGGTATCCTCACCCAGGGCGACCGGCAGGATCTTGGCGTGCCGAAGGAATTTCACGTTCAGCCCAGGCACCTCGATGGCGTCGTCGGGCAATTCCTTGCGCGGCACCAGCGGCACGCCCAGGTGCTCGCTATAGACCGGAAGGAGGTCGTCCTCCGAAACGAAGCCAAGATCGAGAAGGAGACGCTCGATGCGCTCTCCGCGCTCTTGCTGAAGCCGTCGAACCTTGCGTAGGTCCTCCGGACTGACTCGGCCCCGCTCGACGAGAATCTCCTCGAGCGACTTGGTTTGCGGTTCCAACGGCAGCAGCCTCCTGCAGATGGAGTATCACGACCCGCCCGGCGCCGCCATTTCCAAAGACACAGGCAGGCCCCGCCGGGTGACCTGCCGCCCCGGGTTCAACCGCGGTTGGGTTGGAAGCCAGCGGCGCCGAGGAGGTCCGCGAGCGTGCGCTGCCAAGGGATCCGGGGCTCCCAGCCGAGGTCCGCGCGCGCCTTGTCTGCACTTCCCCAGAACGCCGGGATCTCGGCGCGACGCCGACGTCCCGCCACCGTGCGAACTTCCGGATCGATGCCCGCCAGGCGCGACAGATCGTCGACGATGGCGCTGATCGCAATCGCCTCTCCCCGGCAAAGGTTGTAGGCTTCTCCCGCCCGGCCCTTTTGCAGGGCCGCCACGTAGCCGCGCGCGATGTCGCGCACGTCGGTGAAATCGCGCCGGGGTTCGAGGTTGCCGACTTCGAGGACGGGCGCGCGATGGCCCTGTGCGATCGAGGCGATCTGGCCCGCGAAGTCGGGACAGACGAACTCTGCCTGCTGGCCGGGCCCCGTGTGGTTGAAGGGCCGGACCCGGACGACGTCGGCGCCCCGCGAACGGGCAAAAGCCCGGGCGGCGAGGTCCCCGGACGCCTTGCTCGCCGCGTAGATCGAGTTGGGACGAAGCGGGGTCTCTTCGGTGACCGGCAGATCCCCGGGCTCGATGGCTCCATAGACCTCGCCCGAGCTGACCACGACCACTCTCGTGCCGTCCCGATAGCGCAGAACCTCCTCGAGCACGTGGACGACGCCCATGGCGTTCACGCGGAAGGCCGCCGCCGGATCCCGGGCCGCCGCCGGAGCGAAGGCCATGCCCGCCAGGTGCATGACGGCATCGGGCCGACTCGTGGCGAGCGCCGCAGCCACCGATTCGGGCTCGGTGACGTCGCACGGCACCATCGGCAGGGCCCGGCCCTCGACTTCGAGAAGGCCCACACTCTCATCCTCCCCGTGCGGACGGCCCGTGCCCCACACCTCGTACCCGGCCTCGAGCAAGGCAGGAGCGAGATGGCCACCACCAAAGCCGGTGGCCCCAAGAACGAGAACGCGCATCCCGCGCGTCGTCCTACCGCCGGCCGCCAAGCGCGGCGAGGTCGGCGTCGACCATCATCCGGACGAGTTGGTCGAACGAACACTCGGGCTGCCAGCCGAGTTTCTCACGTGCCTTGCTCGCGTCGCCGAGCAGGGTGTCGACCTCGGCAGGACGATAGAAGGCGGGGTCCTGCTTCACGTATTTCTTCCAGTCCAGACCAACATGCGCGAATGCGATCTCGACCAGATCCCGCACGGTGTGCTGCTCACCGGTCGCAACGACGTAATCATCGGCCTCGTCCTGCTGCAGCATCGCCCACATCGCGCGGACGTAGTCCCCCGCGAAGCCCCAGTCGCGGCGCGCGTCGAGGTTTCCGAGTCGCAGGTCGGCGGCAAGGCCGAGCTTCACGCGCGCCACGCCGTCGGTCACCTTGCGCGTCACGAACTCGAGACCGCGACGGGGCGATTCGTGGTTGAAGAGGATGCCGGAGCACGCAAACAGGTTGTAGCTCTCGCGATAGTTGATCGTGATCCAGTGACCGTACACCTTCG
>JAPOLW010000364.1 GCA_029976905.1 bacterium
CGGAGACCGCGCAGCACCTCAAGGCCTGGTACCGTCAACTCTGCAAGCGGCCCTGCTTCCACGACGAATACCTCCAATCCTTCAACGTCGAAGGAACCCATCTCATCGACACCGACGGCAAGGGTGTGGAGCGGATCACGGCGCGCGGCGTGGTGGCCCGCGGCCGCGAATACCCGGTGGACTGCATCATCTATGCATCGGGCTTCGAGGTCGGCACGCCCTTCACCGAGCGGGCCGGCTTCGACCCCGTCGGCCGGGGCGGCCGGCGCCTGTCCGAGCACTGGGCCGACGGCATGCGCTCGAAACACGGCATCCACGTGCACGGCTTTCCCAATCTCTTCCTGGTCCAACCCACCCAGGGCGCAAATCTCATCTCGAACGTGCCGCACAACCTGACCGAGTCCGGCCAGACCATTGCCCGCATGGTGCGCCATGCCGTCGATCACGGATTTCGCGAGATCGAGGTCGCACGAGAGGCCGAAGACGCCTGGATCGATCTGCTCATGACCGGGGGCGGGCGCATGATGGGCTCGGCCGACTGCACGCCGGGTTATTACAACAACGAGGGTCAGGACCCCGGCCCCCGGGCGCGTTTCTTCGTCGGCTACCCCCAGGGCGCCCTGGCCTTCTTCCGCTACCTCGAACAGTGGCGCCGGGACGGCCGCTTCGAGGGGATCGAGTTCCGCTGAAGCGCCATTCGGACCCTTCGCCCCGGCGAGCGCGTCATCCTCCGGCCATGGTGCGAAAGAACCAGTCGCGCAGCCGCGGAAATCGACCACGCCGCTCGGCTGCGTCGGCCGCTTCGCCAACCCGGAGTACGCTTGCGATCCCGACCCAGCGCAGCGGCTCGATCTCCCAACGCCGGGGTCGCCCCCGCACGAAGGGCAACGCCGTGCGCGGGCTCTCTTCGCCGACGACGATCTCGGCCAGAGAACGTCCCGCCAGATGCGCTGCCGCCACGCCGCTTCCCGTATAACCGCCGATCGCGCCGAAGCCCGTCGCCCGGTCGAAGGTGACAAAGGGGCGGCCGTCGCGAGCAATCGCCAATGGTCCGCCCCAGGCGTGCGTGATCGCGACGCGCTCGAGCATCGGCAACATCTCGATCAGGCGCGCCCGCACCGGAGCGAAGTGCGGGTCGTCGGGGCCAGAGCGCTCCTCGATCCTCGAACCGAACCGGTAGGTGCCGCGGGAGCCGAAGGCGATGCGACCGTCGCGGGTCTTCTGGCCGTAGGTCACCATCCGCCGACCGTCCCCAAAGAGCTCGCGGTCGGCGAGACCGATCTCGTCCCACAACGCATCGGACAGTGGCTCGGTCGCGATCATCCAGGAATGGACTGGAATCACGTCGCGCGCCACGCCCGGGAGTCGCGGCGTATAGCCCTCCGTGGCCCGAAGGACGACCGGCGCCTGCACCTCTCCTGCCACGCTTCGGACACGGCCCGGTTCGACCAGGACCGCTGGCGACTCCTCGAAGAGCGTGGCCCCACCTCGCTCAACGGCTCTGGCGAGCCCCAGCACGAGACGGGCGGGATCCACGGCCGCCGCGTGTCGCTCGAGCAGCCCGCCGAGAGCCAGGGGCGTGCCGAGTCGCCGCCGGCATTCGCCCGCGTCCATCCAGAGATGATCTTCCCGGCCGAACCCGCATGCCTCGAGCAACCGCCGCCGCTCGCGCAGGCGGTGCAGTTCGGCCTCGTTCGCCGCGAAATGCAGCATGCCTCCGCGGTGGTAATCGCAATCGATCCGCTCGCTCCGACAGAGCCGCCCGATCTCGTCGACGGCCTCGAAGACGGCGCGTTGCAGGGCGATGCCGACCGGACGCGTCGCCGCACGCGCCAGCAAGGCTTCGACGCCGACGAAGTGGCAGGAGCACCAGCCTCCGTTGCGACCGGAAGCCCCGAAGCCGATCCGCTCGGCTTCGAGGAGGACGACGCGAAGGCCGGGGCGCAGACGGGTGAGGTAGTAGGCCGTCCAGAGCCCCGAATAGCCCCCACCGACGATCGCCACGTCGGCATCGCACGGACCCACGAGGGCCGACCGGGGTTCCCCGGAAGGAAGACCGTCGTGCCAAAGGCTGGCCGGGGGCCACGAACCCACGAGGCCCCGGTACTACGAGAGGACCCGGACGTACAGCCCCCACCCCACCGTCCTCCCGGAGCCGGTCCCGGCCCTCGCCCCACGGCGGCGGGAGACCATTTCCGAGCCCGTCGCCCGCGAACGCCGCCCCCTTTTCGCCGCATCGGGAAGCAGATAGGAAGATTCGCATGACGAACGAACGAGCCGAAGCAGCGACGACGGACGAGTCTGTGCCCGAGAGATTGACGGCAGAGATGGCACGATCCCTCTTCGACGCGATGGAGGTCTCCGAAAATCCGGACTTCTCCTTCATCGAGCAGCACTACCGGGAGGACGTCCGGTTTCAGGATCCGATCCAGCAGCTCACCGGGCGCGACGCATTCATCGAGATGACCCGCCGCCTGATGGACCGCTGCCAGGAACTGCGGGCCGTGGTGCACCATGCAGCGGGCTCCGACGAGGTCATCTTCCTCCAATGGACGATGGAGATGAAGATCGGCCCGACCCCGCTCACGCCGATCGAGGGTACGACCAAGCTCGTGCTCGACGCCGACGGCAAGGTTGCCCTGCACCGCGACTACTTCGACCTCTGGGGAGACTCGCTCACCGCCCTGCCCGTCGTCGGAACCGCCTATCGCGGATTCATGCGCCTGCTCGAGTAGTAGCCACCCTCGCGCCTCCACGCCGCGCTTGCCGGCGAAATGCGGCCTCTGCATCTCGAGCGTGCATTTTGCCTTCTATCTCTCGTCGTTGCCGTGCCGATTTCCGGCTTTCGTACGCGCCCGGAGCGATCGCCTGCGATGAATCAGGTGTAGCCTTTCCGGTGTGATTTCCCTAGCTTCGATGCAATGAGCCGACGCGCGAAGTGGTTGTCTCCATCCCCCCCCGCTTTCCTGCTTTTGCTCCTGCCCCCGCTCCTGCTCGCGCCCCCCGCCTCGGCCCAGGTCCAGGACAAGGCGCAGCAGGCCTGCATCCTCGGCCTGCAAAAGGCATCCGCAAAGATCCAGAAGCTCCAGGCGAAAGAGAACTTCGTCTGCGTCGTCGCGGCCACGACCGCGCGCGAGCCCGACCCCGCCGCCTGCATCACGGCCGATGCCAAGGGCAAGGTGGCTCGCGCCCTGGCTGGAACGCAACGCCTGTTCGACAAGAAATGCACCACCGCGCCGGACTTCGGCGCCGCCGCGGTCGACGACATCAACGATGTCTCGGTGGCCATCCACCGCGCCCTGCTCGCGGACGTACTGGGCGAGGATACCAACGGCGCGGTCGCAGGAGGAGATCGATTCTCGGGTCTATGTCAGCGCACGGTCGTGAAGGCCTACGACAAGATCTATCAGGCCGCCCTCAAGGTCCTGACGTCGTGCCAGCAGAACGCCCTGCGCAAGGCGACCGTCACCGACGGCGCGTCGCTCATCGCCACCTGTCTGGACGCGGTGACGACGGATGCGCGCGGCAGCCTCGCCAAACTGCGGGATAAATTTCTCGGCGACCTCGACAAGCGCTGCGCCGGCCTCGACCTCGGCGCGCTGCTCCCGGGCGATTGCGCGGGCGAGACCGATGCGGCCGGCGTCGCTTCGTGCATCGGCGCGCGCGTCCACTGCCGTCTCTGCCAGGCGACCAACGGCGTCGGCGACCTCGCCGGGGATTGCGATCTCTTCGACGACGGTGTCACGAACGGGAGTTGTCCGGGTCGCCTCGCCCGCTGCGGCGACGGCGTCGTCGATGCAGGGGAGGAATGCGACGCGGGGGCTGCGAATAGCGACTCGGGCGCCGACGCCTGCCGCACCGATTGCCGGGCCGCGTCCTGCGGCGACGGAGTCGTCGACACCGGTGAGACCTGCGATGAAGGGTCGGCCAACGACGACTGGGGCGACGGCCGTTGCCGCACGACGTGCGTGGCGTCCGTCTGCGGCGACGGCGTCCGCGACGCCTCCCTCGGCGAGCAATGCGACGACGGCAACACGGTCGAGGACGACTTCTGTTCCAATGGCTGCCAGGCGCAGTTCCGATCGAATAAACAGCTCGTCCTCCTGATCGACTTTTCCGATACCAGCTTCGACGCGACGCTCCCCAATGCCGAGGACCGCTGGTCCGCCCTCCTCTTCGGGACGAACCAGGCCGAAGGAAACCACTACTGGAACGAAATCTTCGCCGGCGACTTCCTCCTGGAGCCGGTCCTGGAGACGTGCGGCACGCCCGACAACGGGACGATCCACATCACGCTCCCGACGACGCCGGCCCCGACCTCGCCGGTGGTGGTCGAAGAGCAGACCTGGATCCCCGATGCCCTCGACCAGGCGGCCGCGTGCCTGGACTTCGCCGCCTACGACACCGACAGCGATGGAATCCTGCAGAACGACGAGTTGAGTGTCCTCGTCGTCCCGCACACCACCTCGAGCACCACCAGTGGCGCCGGTGCGCAGGCCAACATCGCACTGAGCCATCCGATCGGCTCGACCGGTGTGACGCTCGAGAAATTCGCCCGGACGCAGCCCCAATACAGCAGCATCGGGGTGAACCAGCACGAATTGTCGC
>JAPOLW010000365.1 GCA_029976905.1 bacterium
GCTCGAGACGGGCCTCGCCCGAAGCGAGCGCAGGGTCGTCGACGCCGAGGTGGCGCGCCAGTCGCGCCCACTGCTCGTCGGTCCACACCGCGATGGCGACCCAGCGGTCCTCTCCGGCGCACGGGAAGGCGCCATGCGGCGCCGTGCGGGCGGAGCGATTACCCATGCGCGAGCCGATGCGCTCGTTGTTCGCGTAGTCGAGGATCCAGGGCGCCAGGGTGTATTGCGCGGCCTCGACCTGCGCGATGTCGAAGTGGACCCCCTTGCCGGTGCGACGTCGGTACAGGAGCCCCGCCGCCAGAGCGGTCGCGGCGAAGCGTGGCGCCAGGGAGTCGGTGATCGTGCCGTAGGGACCCATCGGCTCGCGATCGGGCCAACCGGTGAGGGCGTTGAAGCCCGAGAGGGCCGAGCCCTGACCGCCGAAGCCCGGGTAGTCACGATGCGGCCCGGTCTGTCCGTTGAGGCAGGTCGAGACCATGACCAGGTCGGGCTTCTCCTCCGCCATGGTCGCGTAGTCCAGCCCGAAGCCCCGCATCGCGCGAGGGGCGAAGTTCTCCAGCACGGCGTCCGCCCACAGCATGAGCCGACGCGCGACGTCGAGGCCGTCGGGGTTCTTCAGGTTCAGGGTGATGCTGCGCTTGCCGGCATTGAGAGCGTCGAAGAGCGCCGAGCCCTCGAGACCGTGGGGACTGGTCGAGGCCCACATCACCCGCAGGAACTCCGGGCGTGTCTTGGACTCTACCTTGATCACCGTGGCGCCGTGTTCGGCGAAGTAGCGCGCCGCGATGGGGCCGGCGGCGCCAGCCCCGAATTCCACGATCCGCATGCCGGCCCAGGCGCCGCCGCTGCCCGCCGGCGGGTGGACGTCGCGCGGCGACCAATCGGGGAGCCTATCGGCCCCGGGTGCGGGCGCGGGGGTCGCCGCTTCGATCGGGGCGACGTCGCGATCGGCGGCGCTGACGACGGCAAAACGCTTCGCGAAGCCTTCGAGCGGTCCGAGCGCGCCGTACATGCCCCGGAAGCGGGCCTGGGCCGAGGCCAGGATCTCGCGTGGGGAGTTCACCGGCGCGAGCATCAGTCCGGTATCGCAGGCCTTCTCGTAGAGCTCGATCATCGTCCGGGAGGCGAAGAGCTTCACCAGAGGTTCGGTCAGCGCCTCGAGCTCCTCCTCGGTCGCTGTCAGCTGGTCGTAGCTCTCCCAGTCGCGGTCGGTCCACGCCGGTGTGGCCAGGCCCGCTTCGTCAAGCATGGCGGCGATCGTCTGGAGGCTGGGGACGCGCGCCCGTCCGCCCCGCAGACCGAAGCTCACGAAGCCATCGCGGGTGTGCCAGATCTCGCGCGTCCGTCCGGTGCGGGCCCCGAGCCGTTTTCCGACCGAGCCGGTGCGGTAGGCCTGTGCGACCGCGGACATGTTGGCGACGGTCACGACCTCCTGCATCGAGAGGTCGATGACCTGCGGCCGGCCCGAAGCGAGCGCGGAGAGGACCGCGAAGGCGGCCTCGGGGCCAACGTGCGCGTATCCCGAGGGCTCGGTGCAGCGCACGGGCGCCCGGTCGGGGTATCCGGTGGCCGCCATGTTGCCCGACGCGGCCATGACGCCGAGGTCGGTCGCCTGCCAGGACGCGCGCGGTCCGTCGAGCCCGAAGGGGGTCACGCGCAGCCAGACGCCCCGGGGCGTCTGGCCGGCCGGGACCTGCGGGGCGCCGGGCCAACCGGGTGTCTCCAGGACGACGTCGGCTCCGTGCAGGAGGTCCCGGAATGCGGGCGCGTCGGGGGCGAGCACGACGCTGCGCTTCCCGGCATTCCATGCCGCAGAACGCAGGGATCTGCCGGCATCGGCCGGCCCCGCGAAAAACGGCGGGGTGTCGCGAAGCGGATCGCCTTCCGGGCACTCCACCCGGACGACGTCGGCGCCGAGGTCGGCCAGGATTCTTCCGGTCAAAGCCGCGGGCTCGCCGGCCAGGTCGAGGACGCGGACGCCGCCCAGGATGGTTTCGGATGCAGTCGTCATGCCGAAGAGGTCTCCGCAGTGCGCCTCAGGCGCGCTTGCCGTTGTGCGCGAGGCCTTCGATGAGGTGTCGCGCGCTTTGCGAGAAGATTTCGTCGACATCGATGTCGGCGAAGAAGGGGAGGTGGGCGGCGAGCTCCGGTACGCCCGAAAGATCCTCGGCCGAGAGCCGCTCGTAGGAGCCAGGGTCGCCCCCCGGAGAGGAGAGCTCGGCGCGAGCGAACGAGAGCGTGAACCAGGCGATCTCGCGTACGGCCAGGGCGGCCTGGCGTCCCTCGAAGCCGGCGTCCTGCACGACGTGCAACAGGCTGTCGAGGACGTGGAAGAGCGTCGGTGCAAGCGTGCCGTGCAGCCGCAGAAGCGGCGTCACCGCCGGGTGCGCATGCAGTTCGTTGCGCAACGCGTGCATCCAGGCGAGGGCACGTTCGTCCCAGCGCCCGTCGTCGGGAACTTCGAGCTGCAGGGACTCCAATGCCAGGCGGTTGACGCCCTCGAGGAGGTCTTCGCGATTGGCCACGTGACGGTAGAGCGACATCGGGGCCGTGCCGAGTTCGGCCGCGAGGTCGCGCATGCTGAGTTCCGTCCCCGGCGATCGCTCCAGGAGGGCCAGCCCGGTTGCGAGGATCTGCTCGCGCGAAAGCGGTGCGCGCGCCGGTCCCTCCCGCCGTCCTCCGCTCGCCTTCTCGCTTGCTCTTCTGCCTGCCATTTCTGCTCGATCCCAGACCCCTTGCGAAGCGGGCCGCGTACAGTGTACACATCGATGCGTACGCCGTACACTAGCATACGGCCGCGGTAATCCGAGACGCGCGCCGGAAGAGGACGAGACGATGGCCAACAACGACCCCCGCACCTACAGGATCATTTCGTCGGACGGACACACGATCGAGCCGCCCCACATGTGGGAGCGCTACCTTCCCAAGAAGTTCCACGCGCAGATGCCGCGCCTGGTGAAGGACCCCGAGGGCGGGGACGCCTGGGAGGTCGTGCCCGGGCAGGCCGCGATGCCGATCGGCCTGGTCACCAACGAGGGAGAGTGGGGCAAGCGCTACGAGGACAACTCGTGGTTCGGGTCCACGTACGAGTCGATCCGTCAGGGAGCCTTCGATGGCCGGGCGCGTCTCGACGAGCAGGACATCGACGGCGTCGATGCCGAGGTGCTCTACCCGTCGCAGCGCACCATGGGTGCGTTCATGGCGCAGCCCGACGCGGAGTACCACCTCGCCGGCGTCGACGCGTACAACCAGTGGATGTACGAGGAGTTCTCGGCCGCGGATCGTACGCGGCTGATCGGCCTCTACCAGATCCCCGGGGTCGACATGGAAACCTCGCTCGCCCGGTTGAAGGAGGCCCGCTCCATTGGCGCCCGCGGGGTCATCCTGTCGGCCTTGCCTTCGGGCAACAAAGACCTCTCCCGCGACGACGACCCCTTCTGGCAGGCGGCCGAGGATGCCGGGCTTCCGGTCCATATCCACTCGGGCCTCAAGCACGCTGGCATGGCCCAGGTCGGCGAACTGCGTCAAGTGCGCACCGCGACGCACGAACTCAAGTTCGCGACGCCGACCCTCCAGCTGATGGGCGGTGCGGTGGCCGAATTCTCCGGGATGTTTGCGAAAATGATCTACTCGGGGATGTTCGACCGCTTTCCGGGACTCACCATGGTGATGGCCGAATGCGGCGCCGGTTGGGTGCCCAACTGCCTCGAGCACATGGACGATCACTGGTGGCGCAATCGCATCTGGTCGGAATCGAATCTCGCCCGGCTTCCCAGCGAATATTTCCGGGAGAACTGGAAGGTGACGTTCATCCGGGAGCCCTTTGCGATGCAGAATCGCCATTGGTTCGGGGTCGACAACCTCCTGTGGGCGAACGACTACCCGCATCACCGTCACGACTGGCCCTACAGCCGCCGGATCATCGCGGAGAGCATGGTCGGTGTGCCCCCGGAGGAGGTGCGCAAGATGGTGTGCACGAATGCACTCGAACTCTATGGTCTCGGGGCACCGGTGACGACGCGCCTCTCATCGGTGGGCTGAAGTCCCGGCCGGAAATCCGGGATCGCTCGGGAGTCGTTCGGACCGAGCGCGTGGGACCAGAACTCACGACGTCGTGCCAACGGCCGCCCTTGCTCGCAGTTTCTCGCCGATTTTCTCACCGATCCCGCTGGCGAGGCGGCGGTACCCTTCGAGGTTGAAGTGGCAGCAGAGGTCATCGTACAGTTCTAAATCTTTATTGTAACCAAAAAAATCTGGCGTACATACCGCATCATATGATTTAGCAATTTCTTGCGTATCATCGTGTAAGTATGGAAAATTAAAATGATTATCAATTGAAAATTTAATCATATTGTCAAAAGAGTCCTCTGGATAGTTAACAAAATCATTTGAGCATATTGCTACTGAATTAATTCCTATATTTTTTAATTTATTACAGTCTTCAACTATTTCTTTGGTAATAGCTTTTACATATGGACAGTGATTACAAATAAACATTATCAAAGTTCCATTTTCTCCTTTGATATCATTTAAAGAGATAATTTTATTATCCGTAGATTTTAATTCAAAGGGT
>JAPOLW010000366.1 GCA_029976905.1 bacterium
CCTCGGCGATGACACGGGACAGCCCGACCCGCCTCCGGGCTGGGGGCTCTTCGAACTTTCGGGAGACCGCGTCGGCGACTTCACGGCACGGCCCATCGGCAAACTCGTCACCACCTTCCAGCCGCCCCGTTCGGCCGCCGATCCCTATGGATGCGGCGTCCTGGCCGACGGACGGCTGGTGACGACCGACATCGGCAACAATGCAAGCGGGCCGCCCACCGGCCAACTCACCCTGTGGTTTCCTCCCTTCGACCGGGGCCCGACGCGTTTCTGCAAACTCGACGTCGCGATCGGGACGGCGGGAGGCATCTACGTCGATGCCTCCGATCACATCCATGTCGCCAGTGCGCGGGTGACGGCCGGCGTACTGCGCTACGCCCCGCCCTACCCCACCTCGGACGACGCCGCCGGTGGCTGCGGGCGTCGGGACGAAACCGGCGCACCGCTCGCCGACGAGATCCGCCGCGAGCGTTGGATCACGGCGAGCCCGGACATCCCGACGCCGGGCGGGGTTGCCGCCGGCCCCGACGGAACCCTCTACGTCTCGAGCATGATCAACGGCGTGATTGCCGCTTTCGATCCCGCCGGGACCTTCCTGCGCCGCGTTCTCGAGCCACCGTCCGGTGAGTCCCTGGGGCCCGAGCCCATCTCGACGGGAACACCGTTTGGTATCGCCACCGACGACGCGGGAAACGTGTACTACGCCGACCTGGGCCTGGTGATCCGCAATGGCTCGATCGGGCCGGCCGCGGGGACGGGCTCGGTACGCGCCCTCCCCGGAGCGAAGGGGGCGCCCACGACGCTCGGGGCTGGATTGTCCTTCCCCGACGGCGTCGCTGTTCTCCCCTGAGCGACGTCGGGCGAAGGGAGCGGGCGCGCCCTCCCCGGACGGCATCGGGGGGCGCGTCTGGGCACTCGCTGCCCGCGGCGGCATCGGGGGGTGGGGCGTAGGCGCTCGCTGCCCACGGCGGCATCGGGGGGTGGGGCGTAGGCGCTCGCTCGGCTCCCCCGAACGTGCTCTTTTCGGACGATGCAAAGCCATCCGTACGAACTCCCTGGCCTGCGCGCCGGCCTCGCCCTTCTCGCTGCCGTGTTGCTCCAGACCGGCTGCGGGGACTCCAGCAGCCCGGCCGAGCCCACTGCCTACCCGCGCGACGACGTCTTGCGCCTCAACCACCTGCAGGTCGTGGGTTCGCACAATAGCTATCACATCCGGCCCAGGGAGCCTCTCTTCTCCGCGATCGCCGCGCTCGTGCCGCCGCTGGCAGACGCGTGGGAGTACACCCACCTGCCGCTCGATGAGCAATTCTCCGAGCAGGGCGTTCGGCAGATCGAACTCGACATCTTCGCCGACCCCGAAGGTGGGCGGTATGCCAACCGCGCCGCCGTCGAACTCCTGACCGGCGACGGAGCCTCCGGCCTTTCCGAACTCGACGAACCCGGCCTGAAGGTTCTGCACGTGCAAGACCTCGACTTCGAAAGCACCTGCCTGACGCTGATCCACTGCCTCGAGACGATCCGGGATTGGTCGCTCGACCATCCCGACCACGCCCCGCTCCTGGTTCTCATCGAAGCCAAGGACGAAGCGATCGACGCGCCCTTCGAGACCGTCATCCCCCTCCCCTTCGATTCGCAACAGCTCGACACCCTCGACGAGGAAATCCGCAGTGTCTTCTCGCCCGGGCACGTCCTCACGCCCGACGACGTCCGGGGTGACCACGACACCCTCGAGCAGGCGATCCTGCGAGAGGGTTGGCCGACGCTCGGCGAAACGCGCGGCCGTATCGTCTTCGCCCTCGACAACGGTGGTCGGGTGAAGGAGGCCTACGTCGCCGGACATCTTTCGCTCCGCGGCCGGGTCCTCTTCGTCAGCGCCGGGCCGGGCGAGGACGAGGCAGGGTTCGTGAAGCTCAACGATCCCATCGGCTCGTTCGAGCGCATTCGCGAACTCGTCGGTCAGGGCTTCCTCGTCCGCACCCGGGCCGATTCCGACACCGCCGAGGCCCGTACCGGCGACACCACGAAGCGCGATGCTGCCCTTGCAAGCGGCGCCCAGTTCGTGAGCACCGACTATCCCGTGCCCAACGAGAAATTCGGCACGGGCTATTTCGTCGAGATGCCGGGTGGCCGGCCCGCCCGGTGCAACCCGATCTCGGCTCCCACCGACTGCCGCGCCGAGGACATCGAGAACCTGCGGTAAGGGACGCCGCGGCGCGTGGCGACGTCCCCCTCCGTGGTGGCTACCCCTTCTTTGGATAGAAGGATTTGCCCGAGCCGACGAGACCGACACCGGGCAATTGCACCGATCGCGATGGATCGCGCACCGCACGTCCCATCGCGCGGGCGGCCGACCCGGTTGCGTGCAGAATCTCCAGAGCCCGATCCGCCGCCTCCTCCGGCACGACCACGCAAAAGCCGATTCCCATGTTGAAGGTGGCGAACATTTCGGCGGGTGCCAACCCCGCGCGCCTTGCAATCAGATCATAGACGGGCGGCGGTTCGAGCAGATCGTCGAACTCGAAACCGATCTCCGTCGCGTGAATGCGGAGAAGATTGAGCAAGCCATCACCGGTGATGTGCGCCAGGGCGCGAACCGGCACGTCGGCGTCCAGCAACGCCATCACCTCGCGCACGTAGATGCGCGTCGGCTCCAGCAACTCGTCGCCGATGCTCTTCCCCCCAAGCTCGCTGGGGCGCTCTGCATATGCCTCGGCGCCTTCCCCGGTTGCGAGTACCTTGCGAGCCAGGGTGAGCCCGTTGGAGTGAATGCCCGAAGCGGGAAGACCGAGGACGACATCACCGGGCGCCACGTCCTGGCCTACGATCAGTCGATCGAGCGAAACGACACCCACCGCGGTCGCCACGACGTCGAAGCTTTCCCGGTGGTCGGGCGGATGCGGCCGCAGCAAATCCCGGACCTGGGCGATCTCGCCGCCCGGGATGCTGATACGGGATTGTCTCGCCCCTTCGACCAGGCCGATGGAAAGCTGCTCGAGCATGTCGGGGTCGGTGCCCGGGACGGCGATGTAGTCGACCAATGCGATCGGTTCGGCACCCACACATAGAACGTCGTTCACGTTCATCGCGATGAGATCGATGCCCACCGTGTCGTAGCGACGCAACGCGTGGGCAACGAGAATCTTGGTCCCAACGCCATCGGTGCCAATGGCGAGCCCGACGCCGGCGCCGAGATCGAGAACGTTGGCGAAGAAGCCGTTGGGGAGGACCGGTCTCCCCCGGCGTGCGAAGGTATTCGTCTCCGCCAGCCGCGAAACCAACCGCCCAAGTCCTCCCTCCAGGCCGACGACGTCGACTCCCGACGCCGCGTAGCTCTTCACCTCGTCCGAACTCACCCGATCACCTCCTGGGCCCGCAGTTCTTCGATCTCGGCCACTCCGAGTCCAAGCATCCCGGATAGTACCGAATCCGTGTGCTCACCGCAGAGCGGTCCCGGGGCGCCCACCCGCCCCGGGCAGAGCGCGGTCCGGAAGGGAATTCCATCGAAAATCTCCAGGCGTTCACCCGCTGCCGCGGCGCTTTCGAAATATCCACGGGCGGCGAGTTGCTCATCCCGATCGAGGTCGGCCCCGTTGGCCACGAGCGCCGCCGCCACCCCGCACGCCTGGAGGCGACGCTCGAGATCCTCGGCTCGATGCCGACGCGTCCAGGCCGACAGTCGGGGAGCCATCTTCGTCCACTGGGCAACGCGCCCCTCGACCCGCGCCAGAGCGGGATCGTCGGCCCAGACCTCCCCGTCCCCAACGAGGAGGGTCACCAGCGACGGCCAGGCGTCCTCCTCGACCGACATGGCGAGCCATCGATCGTCGTCGCCTCCCTGCGCCGCGCAGCGAAAGACCCCCTGGGGAACCCGCGGTCCCTCTTGCGAGGCATTCCCGGGCGGGGAAACCGCACGCCCCGCGAGCAGGTCTAGCACCTGCGGCCCGAGCAGGGCGACCAGATTTTCGAATTGCGACACGTCCACCAACTGCCCCACACCGGTTCGCTCGCGATGACGCAAGGCCGCCAGGGTCGCCAGGGCCCCGGCCCAGCCGGCGGCCATGTCGGACCACGAGTATCCCCAACCGGCGGGGGCGTCGTCTTCTCCGCGCATCAGGTGAGGGTAGCCGACCAGCGCCTGCAGCGTCGGGCCATAGCTCACGCACTCCCGCGCCGGCCCGTCGAGACCAAAGCCGGTGAGGCGCACGGCAATCGCATCGGGACGCCGCGTGCACAGTGACGCGTGATCGAGGCCCCAGGCATCCATGACGCGCGCCGAAAAATTATCGATCACCACATCGGCCCGTGCGGCGAGGCGTTGCGCCAGAGCCCGCCCCGCCTCGCACTCCATGTCGAGCACGACGCTGTGCTTGCCGCGATTCAGATTCCCGGTCAGACCTCCGCGACGGGAGCCGAAATCGGGGGCATGGCGGTGCTCGACCTTGACGACGTGCGCACCATGATCTGCGAGGATCCGGGTCGCCACCGGACCTGCCACCACCCAGGTGAAGTCGAGAACCACGACGCCGTCCAGGGGCCTCTCGCCGCCCGTGACT
>JAPOLW010000367.1 GCA_029976905.1 bacterium
ATTCGCCACGCCGACGTCGCAGGCGGCGCGCTGCGCGACCTCGTCCAGCACCGCTTCGCTCTCGAACGCCTCGGGACCGATGATCGTGGCGCTCCGCTTGGGATCGAGAGAGATGAGCTCCAGCCCCGGCTGGATGTATCGGGTGATGTGCTTGACCGACGCGAACCCGCCCCACGCCACCACCTTCTCGATGCGCTCCGGGCGGAAGAGCCGCTCCTCGATCGAGACGTCCCCGCCCTTCCAGTAGGCGACCGAGAGGTGCTTCGTCAGCGGATGGTTCGGCGCGACGTCGGCCAGCGTCCGGGCGATGGCGACGGCCGTCATCGGGTCGTTCGACGGCACCTTGATGATCCCGTCGCTGCGCGTGATGGCGTTGCGGACGATCGTGATCGCCGAGATGACGCCCCCGTTGCCGGCCGGGATATGGAGCGTCCGCGCGCCAAACGCCCGCACCCGGAGCTCCCGCCCGTCGCGCAGGGTCCGGGGGACCCACCCTTCGAGATGGTCGATGCCGATGCGCGATTCCGCGAGCTCGCGGATCGATTCCCGGTCGAAGACGGCTGGTAGGGCCGCGTAGCTGACACGCAGCATCGATGCGGGATAGGGGGCCGCCTGCAATGCGGCCTGGTACGCCGCCTGCACATGCTCGTTCTTCTCGAAGTCGAGCGCCTGCCCCAGAGCCTCGAGAACGTCCAGGATCTCGTCGAAGGAGATCGTGTAGAGATCGCGCAGGGCGCGGGGGCTCGCCAGCGGCAGCCGATCCACGTGCAGGCTCATGTCCGGCGCCTCGAACGTCGCGCCGCCGTAGCGCCCGCCGAAGGACGTCCAATCGCGTTCGACGACCTCGCCGCGCACGACGAGAGGGACACGAATGGCGGTCACGCTTCGAGTTCCTTCAGGAAGTTCACTGCCTCGTCGTGCACCTCCTGCGTGGCGTTGCAGGTGATGCGATCGTCCTCGATCCCCTCCTTCTCGGTGTAGCGCATGATCTCGTGCGCGATGTGCGCGCTCTCGAGCCCACACGCGCACCGCGTGCCGAAGTCGACGGTGATCTCGTCGCCGGTGATGCTGCCGCCCCAGTGGCTTCGGAGCGGCAGATCGAAGAACGCGGCTCGACCCGTCTGGATGCCTTCGCGCGGCAACGGCCGGCTGGTCTCGGGATCCAACACATAGGGAATGCACCAGGGCTGGACGTGATAGCGGCCTTCTTCGCACGCCCAGTGGAAGGTGCTCGTCTCGGACATGCCGTAGCCTTCCTGGATGCGGTCGACGCCGAGGAAGTCCTTGATGACCTCCATGTAGTCCCCGGGCAGCGTATGCCCCTTCATCCCGCCTCCGGTCAGGATGGCCGAGTCGCGGGCGAAGACGTTCTTCACGCCGCGCTCGAGACCGGACCGGGCGAGCTCGTAGAGCATGGCGTAGGTGCCTGTCATGAAGATCTGCTTTCCGGCGAGTTCCGAGGTGATCCGGGAGAAGAAGGCTTCCATCTCCTGGGGCCGGCGGGCCTCGAGCGCCTCGAATTCCGCTTTGCGCTCGAGCAGCTTCGGATCGATTTCGACCCGGTCGAGTTCGCCGCGCGAGGCGGCCGCGCGCAGCTTGCTCGCGAGGAACATCAGGTCCGTGCTCACCGCCTGCTGGTAGAGGGGATGAAACCGACTTTCGTCGTTGCCGGTGAACTCGTTCTTCAGCAACCCGACCATACGGAGATGGCCCAGCTTACCCTCGGCATAGTTCGGCCAGACGACGTCCACGTCGGGATAGACCTCGGGCGGTTTCTCCCCGAAGCGTTGGAAGAGGAAGAGGCGCCACGTACGCATTTGATAGAAGCCTCCCTCCTTGTCCTTCGGGATGATCGAGATCGTCCCGGTGGTCCCCGACGACGTGATGACCCGGAGCTCCGAGCCTTCGTCGAGCCGGTCGATCCACTCCTCGATCGAATCGCAGCCCGTACAGTCGATGCCCGAGAGGTCGACCGGCGTGAGCTTCTGGAGCCAGCCCGTCATGAGATCGAAGCGCTTTCGGTCGAGGAGGACGGAGGGGTAGGACTTGTAGGCCGTGTGGGGAAGGAGGAGCGGAACGACGTCGTCGAGATCGCGCATCTCCGTGATCCCGAGGCGATCGGCCAGATTGTGAATCATCTCGATGCTCTCCCGATGCTGCGCGAAGCGCGTCGCCAGGGCGCGCCGCTGAAGCGCGTCGAGCTCGGCTCGGGGAATCATGTGCATCTCGGTGATCGAGCCGTCGAAATACGCGATTGGGTCGTTCAGGAAGCTTTCGAAGGTCTTCGTCGTCATCTCGATGCTCTCCTTTTCTTCGAGCGGGGCTTTGGTGCGGAACGGCGCTGCGGAGTGCAGAGGTCGAGGAAGGCCGCGACCGCGAGACCAAGGCCCTGTGGCAGATCGTAGAACTCGTCCTCGCACCAGTGTCGAAGGGACGTCACGACCGCCCCCATGAGCAAATCCGCCAGGACCTCGGGTTCGTGGCGGTCGGTGACCTCGCCCCGTCCGACACCGCTTGCCACGAAGCGCACCAAAGCGTCCTGCAGAAGCTGCGTACCTTCGCGCTCGCCCCCGAACCCGAGCGCGAGCATCTCGCGCACCATCTCCCGGTAGGCCGGGTGCGCGGCAAGCCAACCGGCGATGGCCGCGAGAAACGTGCGGAGGTTTTCGTCGAAGGGCTCGGGCGCCTCGGCCCGCACATCGAGCATGGCCGCCATCCCTTTTGCGCGCTCGACCAGGATGGCGCGATAGAGGTGCTCGCGCGTCTCGAAGTGGTTGAAGAAGGTGCGCGGCGCCACGTCGGCCCGGTCGCAGATGTCCTCGAGCTTCGTCGCCCGAACGCCCCGGCTCTGGAAGAGCTCGACCGCCGCCTTCAGGAGTGCCTCGCGATTGCGGATCCGGCGGCGCTCGAAGCGGTTGGGGACGATCTCGGCCCTCGTCACGGAGCCGAGGTACTACGAAACTACAGACAACTGCAATACTGCGGATTGATGAAGCGGACGATCTCGCCCGATCGAAGGGCATCGCCTCGATGCCCTCCGCGCGCGACGACCGAGCCGCGCCCGGCGAGACCTTCCTTCCCGGTCGTGCGGCCGGCTTTGGCGGGTGTTGGCGGCGCGCGCGTCCTACCCGGACAGGCGGTCCCAGAGCACCGCCGCGCGGGTACCGACGCCGACGTCCGCGCACGCCCTCGAGGTTCGGCTCAGGCGAGCGACGGGAGTACTTTTTCGGCCACGAGCTGGAGCGACTCCCATCCGAGTTCGGGTGGTGTGCCTCCGCAGAGCGGCTGCATGCTGAGCACGCCGTACTTCCGAATCATCTCGACCGCCTCGGCGGGCGTCACGATGCGATAGGCGCCGTTCTCGGCGCGCAGCTCGTCGATGGTCGATGCGACCGACTTGCTCGCCGCGTCCTGATCCTTCAGCCACGCCCCGTAGGTCCTCGCGTCGTGCAGGAGGTAGGGCCCGATCTTCTCCCATCCCCGATCGACGTCGTCGGCGACGAAGACCGTCGTTGGCTCGTCGCCCGGGATGCGACAGGTGCCCGGCTCCCGCCCGAACTTCTTTGCCTCCTCGCGATACGCCTCCTCGAGGCCCGCCGTCCCCGCACTCGCAAAGAGATCGAGCCCGAACCGCGCGGCCCGCCGCGCCGCGATGAGACTTCCCCCGCCCATCGCAAGCGTCGGCCCTCCCGGGGTGAACGGCTTCGGCGTCACGTGCACCCGTCGGCCTTCGTACTCGAACGGCTCGCCGGCGAACGCCTTCTGCACCGCTTCGAGCTTTGCCTCGAGGATCTGGCCGCGACGCTTTCGCTCGACTCCGAACATGGCGTACTCCTCGTCGCGGTACCCCATTCCGATCGTGTACGACACGCGCCCCCGACTCAGAATGTCGAGCACGATCATGTCCTCGGCGAGCTTGATCGGATCGTAGAGCGGCAACAGAACTGCCGCGACGTTGATGAACGTATTCGTTGCCCGCGCCGCGACCGCGGTCGCGAGGATCAACGGTGAGGGCAGATACCCGTCGGGGGAGGCGTGATGCTCGGAGACGACGACCGCGAGACACCCGTTCTTCTCGCCCCAGGCGGCCATGTCGAGCGCGGCCGGGTAGAGCTCGGTGATGGGTGCACCCTGGTCGGGTGCGCGCATGTCGAATCGGATGATGTACATGGAAGGATCGGCCGGACACTACTACGGGAGGCCGGGGCCTCCAATCGCGGGCCGGGGAGGGCCGATGTGTCCGAGGCTCGCGTGGTGATCGATCGCCAGGCGGAACTGGTTTCCCGGTTCAGAGGGTGGGCGTAGCGACCAGGCGGGGGACGCGTCGCGAGATGGCGCTCGTGATCTCGTAATTGATGGTGTCGACGGTGTCGGCCATTTCGTCCGCCGTGATCTCCTCGTCGCCCTGGCGGCCGATAAGGACGACGTCGTCGCCCAGCTCCACCCGGCCGCGCAGCGCGGAGACGTCGACCAGGCTCATGACCATGGTAACGCGGCCGACCATGGGACAGCGGACGCCGCCGACGAGGACGTCGGCCCGGTCGGAGAGCC
>JAPOLW010000368.1 GCA_029976905.1 bacterium
CTCAAGATCGCGGGCGACGAGGTCGGCAAGCTGATCGCCGATACGATGTACACCTCGAACGAAGACGCGGTGCGCCGGGCGCTGGACGGGATCGAGGCGGAGGGCTGCGACGAGTGCTTCCTGGTTCCGGCCACCGCCGAATTGGTCGAGATCGAGCGCGCCGCGGAGATCGCACTGAAGCGCTGAGGGCGCGCGCACCCCGGCGGGCCGCGGCATCGTTGGCCGGGGACCCGGGCGCGCCTTTGCCGGGGGAAAAGGAGATCCGAAGTGGCCGTCGATGCGCATAGCCGACCCGCAGGGGAGACCGAAGAGCTTCTCTACGATCCGGACGTTCCCACGCCCACACACGGGGAGCGCGCCCGTACCCTGGTGGATGCGCTTGCCACCGGAACCCTATGCACGATCGCGAAGGACCCCGCAGGCTTCCCCTATGGGTCGTTCGTGACCTTCGCGATGGACGGACCGTCGCCCATCTTCTTCATCAGCAGCCTCGCCGAGCACACCAAGAATCTGCGCCTCGACGGGCGTGCGTCGCTCCTGGTCGCCGAGGGCGGCGACGCCGACCCGCTCGCCAACGGCCGCGTCACGCTCCTGGGCCCGTGCCATGAACTCGAGCCCGGCGAGGCGCGCGAGGCGGCGAAAGAGGCCTACCTCGCCGCCCACCCCAACGCGTCGTACTACATCGACTATGCGGACTTCGGCTTCTGGAAACTCGACGTCGAGGCGGTGCGCTACATCGGCGGCTATGGCCGCATGTCGTGGGTCGGCCTGGAGGATTGGCGCGAGTCGTCGCCCGACCCGGTGGCCGGCTTCGCGCGCGGCGTCATCGATCACATGAACGAGGACCACGCCGACGCGCTCGCCCTGTATTGCCGGGTGTTCTCGCGCGCGACCGATACGAAGGCCGCCACGATGACGGGTGTCGACCGTTACGGCTTCGAGATGTCGGCCGAGACCGCGCGCGGCCCGCGCCCGATCCGGCTTGCCTTCCCGTCCCCGATCGCTTCCTCCGAGGAGGCACGCCGCGCCATGGTCGAACTCCTGCAGCGTGCCCGGGCGGCGGGGGAGGGTGCCTAGCCGCGCCCCTCCCTTGACCGCGTGTCGGTGGCTTGCGAACGTGGGCGCATCGAGGAGGCCTGTATGCCGTCCCAAGACACGTCGTCGAACGAACCCTACGTCCTGATCTCCGCGGATTGTCACGCCGGAGCCCGCATCAACGGCTATCGCGACTATCTGGAGGAGAAGTACCTCGAGCGTTTCGACGCATGGCGTGCTCAGTACCGCAATCCGTCGCGCGAGCACCTGAGCAGGAAGAAGGACAAGACCTGGGGCGGCGAGGAGCGTGTACGCGACCTGGAGTCGCAGGGTGTCGTGGCCGAGGTGCTCTTCCCCAACAATGTCCCGCCCTTCTTCCCGCCCGACGGCATCGTGGTCTCGCGGCCGCCGACGAGCGAGGAGTACGAGCTGCGCTTGCAGGGAGTGCGCGCCCACAATCGCTGGCTCGCGGATTGGTGTGCCGATTTCCCCACGCGCCGGGCCGGGGTCGGCGTGATCCTGCTCAATGACGTCGCCGAGGCGGTGCGCGACATCGAGTGGATCGCAAAGAACGAGCTCCGGGGCGGGGTGCTGGTCTCCCAGGTGGCCGACGACACCGACCTCGAGCCCCTCTACTCGCCGGTCTACGAGCCGATCTGGGCTGCGTGCGAAGACCACGGCCTGATCATTCATCAGCACTCCGGCGGCGGCTGCCCCGACTACGGCAAGCACCCGGCCTCGAGTCTGGTCTGGGTCTACGAGATGTCCTGGTTCGCCACGCGCGGCCTGACCCACCTGATCCTATCGGGTGTGTTCGAGCGTCATCCGAAATTACGTTTCCTGATCAGCGAGTCGGGTTGTGCCTGGGTGAAGCAGACCATGGACCACATGGACCACCTCTGGAAGCAGATCGCCCGGGCCGGCAGCACCGGCGAGGTCGACTTCGCCGGACGCGGCGTCACCCCGGAGCCGCCGAGCCACTACGCGAAGACCAATTGTTGGTTCGGGGCGAGCTTCCCGCGGCCGAGCGACCTGGCCGGACGCCATCTGGTGGGCGTCGACCACGTCCTGTGGGGCGCGGACTATCCCCACTACGAGGGGACCTATCCGTACACCCTCGAGTCGCTGCGCCTGGCTTTCTCCGATATCGATCCGGCCGAGGTGCGCATGATGGTGGGCGAGAACGCGGCTCGCTTCTTCGGCTTCGACATGGAGGAACTCAAGACCTACGCGGCCACCTGCGGACCGACGGTGGAGCAGTTGCGCGAGCCGCTCACCGAGAAGCCGAAGGACGCGACCAGCCCCTGCTTCTGGTAGTGCGCCGGCCGGGGCCCCGCCGACCGGGGCTCTAGGACTCGCTCTCGGGCTCGGTGCGTCGTAGCTCGAGCGCGCTCATGGCCACCCCGACCATCGAGGCGACGTCGGCGACGTTGGCCGGAAGAATCATGGCATTCGTCTCGCGGGCGAGTTCCCCGAAGCGGTCCACGTATTGTTCGGCGACGCGAAGACGCACGGCATGCTCTCCGCCGGGGACGTCGATGGCCTCGGCGACGGCGCGGATGCCGTCGGCGGTAGCCCGGGCCACGGCGAGAATCGCTTGCGCCTCACCCTCGGCCTCGTTGATCTGCTGTTGGCGGCGCGCCTCGGATTGCTTGACGAGCCTTTGCTTGTCCCCTTCGGCCGCGTTGATCACGGCTTCGCGTTCGCCTTCGGAGGTGAGGATGACGGCGCGTTTCTCGCGCTCCGCGCGCATTTGCTTTTCCATGGCCGCGACGACGTCGGTGGGCGGGTTGATGTTCTTGATCTCGTAGCGCAGGACCTTGATGCCCCAGGGGTCGGAGGCCTTGTCGAGTTCGTTGACGACCTGCACGTTGATCGCGGTGCGCTCCTCGAAGGTGCGGTCGAGTTCGATCTTGCCGACCTCGCTGCGCAGGGTGGTCTGGGCGAGTTGGCTGATCGCAAAGCCGTAGTCCGCCACGCCGTAGGACGCCCGTTCGGCATCGAGGACCTGGAGGTAGAGGACGCCGTCGACGCCGACCTGCACGTTGTCGCGCGTGATGCAGATCTGCTCGGGGATGTCGACGGCCATCTCACGCAGGTCGTGCCGGTACCGGATCGTGTCCACGAAGGGGACCAGGATGTGGAAGCCGGCGCGCAGCGTCTTGTGGTACCTTCCCAGCCGCTCGACCACGTAGGCGTTTTGTTGGGGAACGACGACGGCGGTCTTGGCGATCACCACGATCACCAGGGCCGCGAAGATCAGGGCGACGACGAGTAGTCCGCTCATGGCATCTCCTTGCGCGCACGAAGGCGCATTTTTTCGAGGGGTCGCATCCCTGTCTCCCTAGGCGCCGGGGCGCCCCTCGGGCGAGACCCAGAGGACGAGTCCCTCCACCCGCTCGACGCGGCAGCGCGTCCCGGCGTCCAGCGGCTCGCCACCGGCCGTCCGGACCGTCCACGAGGTACCGCGGAATTCGGCCTTGCCGACACCCCCAACCGCGAGGGCTTCGGTCAGGACGACGGATTCGCCGACGATCTCGCCGGCCCGCCCGGGCGTGCCGTCGGGTGAGGACCAGCGTTGGTTGAGGGGTTTTCGCAGGAAGGCGAGGAAGACGACGGCGAAAACCGAGAAGGCGACGCTCTGCGCCCACATGGAGGCGAGCAGGCCAGCGGCGGTCCCGCCGCCGACGACGATCGCCGAGACTCCGAAGAAGAACAGAAAGAAGTCGAATGGAACGAAGGCCTCGATTCCCAGCAGGAGAAGGCCGATGAGGATCCAGATCCACCACACCATGGGACAGATCGTTTAGCACGGACCGCCGGTCGTCAACCGGTCCGGGGCGGGGGCGTGTGGTGCGCCCGGGCGGCCGCGGCGGTGGATTGCCGCCGCGGCCGGGAAGAAACGGTTCAGCCGCCGGCGTGGTCCTTGTCGTGGGCCTGTTTGCAGGCCTCCTCGCAGGACGTCTTGTCCGCATCGTCCGCGCATTTGGCCGCGCACTCTTCCGCGGTGTCCTTTTCCCCGCCGACGCCGCAGCTGCCACAGTGGGCGGCCGCCGTCAGGGGGGTGGAGGCCAGCGCCGCGGCGCAGAGCAGAGTCATGATCGTCTTTTTCATCGAAGTGTTCCTCCGTGGCTTTGGGTTGGATTGAGGCGATGGTACGCCGATTTTGGACGGGGACAATGGGCCCCCGGGAAGGAGTATCAGAGATGGCCGTGAGCGGGGATTTCCGCAGGGGACGGGCGTTCGGACGCCGGAAGGGCGCCTGGGACGGAGGCGTCGGGGGCCGATGACCGACACGATTCCGGTCCAGGGCACGTGTGATCCGCGCTTTGCGCGGGTGCGCGAGATCTTCCGGGGCGGCTTTGCGTCGGGCGAGCAGTTGGGTGCCGCGGTGAGCTTCGTGCTCGACGGCGAGACGGTGGTCGACCTGTGGGGCGGCTGGGTCGATCGCGAGAAGACGCGCGAGTGGCAGCCCGACACGCTGGTGAATCTCTACTCGACCACCAAGGGCATGAC
>JAPOLW010000369.1 GCA_029976905.1 bacterium
CAGGACGTGGCCGAGTCGGCAGACGCGGCTCTCCAGCTCGGCGAAGGTGACCCGGCGGCCGGTCGTCGCGTCGATGACGGCCTCCCGCTCGGGGGTGAGCCGTGCCCATTTGGCCGGAATCGTGCCGACGTTCATCAATACGCCCGGTCGAGGCTGAGGAAGCGATCGACGAAGCGCCAGCCGTCGGGCGTGCGCACCACGGTGTCGCGGTAGAGGCCGGCCGAGACGACGGTCGTCGCCTCGGGGACGGTGGCGAGCAGGGTGAGGTTCGAGACGACGACGGCGCGGTCGGCTTCCTCGGACTCGAAGAAGACGTTGGTGATGACGTGCCGGCGCTGGTCGTCCTGCGATTCGATGGCGCCGCGGATCAGATCGAGGACCGCGGCGCGCCCGTCATGCGGGCCGATCACGTCCCCCCCGGCGATGCGCAGACGCATCTGCGCCTCCTCGGTGAAACAGGCCTCCATGACGTCGAGGCGCGCCTCGTCGTAGGCCCAGGCGGCGCGCGCGAGGAGTTCTCCGATGGCGAGTCTGTCTTCGGTTGCGAGTCGGCTCATGATTCCATCCCCAGGACGTCGGTGGTGCCCCGCCAGGCGAGCGAGCCGCCGTCGATGAGCCAGAGGACGCCGTTTACGAAGCTCGACTCGCGGCTGGCGAGGAAACAGACCAGGTGGGCGACGTCTGCCGGTGCGCCCAGGCGGGGCACCAGATGGGAGCGCGCCATCATGTTCTTGAGAGCCTCGGGATTGGGGGAGGCGTCGACGAATTTGGTGACCATGTTCGTCTCGACCGCAGCGGGGCAATAGGCGTTCACCCGGATGCCGTCGGGGGCGAGGTCGACGGCGAGGCTCTTGGTCAGGATGGCCACGCCTCCCTTGCTCGCGCCGTAGGCGAGATTCTGGGGAAAGCCGAGAAACGACGCGGTGGAGCCGGCGTTGATGATCGATGGGTAATCACTCTTGCGTAGGTGCGGGACGGCATACTTCGCGCACAGGAAGCAGCCGACCAGATTGATCCCCAGGATGCGCTCGAAGGTCGCGCGCGACATGGTGTCGAGCGTCACTTCCTCACCGATCATGCTCTCGTGGGTGCCGGCGTTGTTGTGCAGAACGTCGATCCCGCCGAAGGCCTCGGCGGTGCGCTCCATGAGGGCGCGGACCTGGTCCTCGTCGGTCACGTCGCAGGGGCAGAACTGGGCGTCGCCGCCGGCCTGGCGGATCGCCTCGGCCGTGGCCTCGCCGCGCGCGTCGTCCACGTCGGACAACATTACGCGCGCGCCGGCCGCGGCGGCGACGCGGGCCGTCTCGGCGCCGATGCCGTGGGCGGCGCCGGTGATCACGAAGCGTAGGTCTCGAACGTTCATAGACGGACTCCCGTAGGTTGGGTGGAGCGTTCGGCCACGACGTGGCGCCCGGCGCTCCGTAGGGCTTGCGCCCCGATCAGGCGAGGGCCTCGCGGACGCGCGGCAGCACCTGCTTGGCGAGCAGTTCGATGCGGGCGGAGCCCGACGCGATGGGTTCGCCCGGGAACTGCGCCCAGAAATGGACGTCACGGATCTGCGGGCCGTCCCGGAGCAGCGCGATCAGGTTTTCGACCGCCTGGTCCGGGGTCCAGAGTTCGTAGAGGCCATTTTCGATCGCGGTCGGAGCGTCGGGGAAGAGGGGGACTTCGCCGGGCGGTCCGAAGGCGCCCCACTTCACGTACTCGTTGACCTGGTAGAGCACGTGGTCGCCGATCCGCGCCGCCTCGCGGTCGGGATCTTCGGCCACGATGGCCCAGTTGCCGGCAAAGATGGCGCCCTCGTCGGGGCTCTTGCCCGCCCGGGTCAATCCCTCGAGGTAGAAGTCGTGTCCAATGCCGCCGGTGGAGAGGAAGCCGTCGCCGATCCGGGCGGCGCGGTGGACGGCGGGTTCGGCCATGCCGCCGATCAGCAGGCGCGGTGGATTCTCGGGCACGGGCGTCACCCGGATGTCGCCGTACCGAAAACGCTTTCCCTCGAAGGCGATCGGGTCGCCGCGCCAGGCGCGACGAATGATCTCGACCCCTTCCTCGATCAGGCTGGGCCGGTTCTTGAGCTTGCGGCCGAAGGCGTCGAATTCGAGCTCGCGGTAGCCGATGGCCACGCCCAGGTCGAAGCGCCCGCCGGTGAGCAGGGAGACGCTCGCGGCGTCCTCGGCCATGCGGATGGGGTCGTGGATCGGGATCAGCATCAAATTGGTGCCGATACGCATCCGCTTCGTGCGCATCCCGATCGCGCCCGCGAGGACCAGAGGCGAGGGGGTGTAGCCGTCGTTGCAGAAATGGTGCTCGGTCAGCCAGACCGAGTCGAACCCCAGTTCTTCCGCCCAGGCGATCTGATCGAGCGTTTCGGCGTAGAGGCGCTCGAAGGGGACCCGCCAGGGCTCCGGATTCCGGAAATCGTACCAAAGGCCGAAGTTCACGTGTCGTTGCACGGGCCTGTCCTAGCGCCGATGGCCCCACGGGATCAATGGTGGTTTCCCCGCCGGGGAGACTGGGGTAAAAGGCCCCTCCCCAAGGGAGGTCCCGATCTTGATCTCACGAGAAGAAGCTCTCGACGTCTACCAACAACTTCGAACGATCCGCTCCTTCGAGGAGAAGCTCGATGCGCTGGTGAAGGCTGGCCGCCTGCCGGGCTTCCTGCACCTCTACGTCGGCCAGGAGGCGGTTGCCGTCGGCGTCTGTGCGCATCTCCGGGAGCAGGACGTCGTCAACTCGACCCACCGGGGCCACGGGCATTGCATCGCCAAGGGGGTCGATCTCACCGGCATGATGGCCGAGCTCTTCGGTCGGGCCACCGGCATCTGCAAGGGCAAGGGCGGCTCCATGCACATCGCCGACCTCGATCGGGGGATGCTCGGTGCCAACGGCATCGTCGGCGCGGGACTGCCGCTCACCGCGGGTGCCGCGCTGAGTGCGTCGGTCAAGGAGACCGGCGGGGTTGCCGTCGGCTTCTTCGGCGACGGGGCCACCAATCAAGGCCAATTCCACGAAGCTCTCAACATCGCGGCCGTATGGAAGCTGCCAGCGATCTTCGTGCTCGAGAACAACGGCTACGGTGAAGCCTCTCCCACCGAGTTCGTGACCGCGGTGACCGACCTCGCCGTCCGTGGCAAGTCCTACGACATGCACAGCCTGGTGGCCGACGGCATGGACTTCTTCGACGTCTTCGAGAAGGCCGGAGAGGCGATCGAGCGTGCCCGACGGGGGGAGGGACCCACCTTGTTGGAATGTAAGACCTATCGCTTCTACGGTCACTTCGTCGGTGACCCGATCGGATACCGCACCGACGAGGAACTCGAGTACTGGAAGACCAACAAGGACCCGCTCACGCTCTTCATCGACAAGGCCACCGAGAGGGGACTCGTGCGGGCCGACGCGCTCGAGCGGATCGACGCGCAGGTCGCCGCCGAGATCGAGGCCGCGGTCGCCGCCGCCGAGGCGGCCCCCTTTCCCGACGTCGCCGACGTCCTGACCGACGTCTACGCAACGGAGTAGATCATGGCGCGTGTCCTTTCCTTCACCGATGCGATCAACGAAGCCCTGCACATCGCCATGGCGGCCGACGACGACGTCATCGTTCTCGGCGAGGACGTCGCGGGAGGCGGCGGCCGGCAGGATCAGGGCATCGAAGAAGCCTGGGGTGGCCCCTTTGGCGCGACCCGCGGACTGATCGGACGGTTCGGCGCCAAGCGGGTGCGCGATACGCCGATCAGCGAGATGGGCTTCGTCGGAACCGCCGTGGGGGCGGCGGCCACCGGCCTGCGACCCGTCTGCGAGCTCATGTTCATCGACTTCCTTGGGGTGGCGCTCGATCCCTTGCTGAACCAGGCGGCGAAGATGCGTTACATGTTCGGCGGCAAGGCGCGCGTCCCCCTCACCGTGCGGACGAACGTCGGGGCGGGGAACCGGGCGGCGAGCCAGCACTCCCAGGCCCTCTATGGTTTCACCGCGGCCATCCCCGGCTTGAAGACGGTCATTCCGTCGACGCCCGCCGACGCGAAGGGCCTTCTTCTCGCCTCGATCCGCGACGACAGCCCGGTGGTCTTTTGCGAGACCAAATCGCTCATGAACAGCGAGGGCGATGTGCCCGAGGGCGACTACGAGATACCGCTGGGAAGCGCGGCGCTCGTGCGCGAGGGGGGCGACGTCACGCTGGTGGGTCTGGGGCGCACCGTGCATACCGCACTCGAGGCGGCCGAGACGCTTGCCGCAGAAGGCATCGAGGCAGACGTGATCGATCTCCGCTCGCTCTACCCGCTCGACGAAGACACCATCCTTGGCAGCCTGGCCCGAACGGGGCGGATCGCCGTGGTCGACGAGGCAACGCCCCATTGCGGGATCGCGAGTGAGATCGCCGCGCTCTGCGTCGGCCGGGGTTTCGATTTCCTCGACGCTCCGGTCCAGAAGATCACCGCGCCGCATACGCCGGTGCCCTTCAGCCCGGTCCTCGAGGATGCCTACATGCCGTCCGCCGCGCACGTCTGCTCGCCGTTGTACGTCCAGTTCGTCTCGAACTCGCGCAGGCGCA
>JAPOLW010000036.1 GCA_029976905.1 bacterium
CCGCCGCGCAAGGAGCAGAGCGCCTGGCGACCGCTGCACGCAGCAACGGAGACGAGCAGACCGCGGAACTCGCGTCGGCCGCCGCCCGGGAACTCGAGAAGGACGAGGACGGCGAGGCGCCACCCCCCGGCACCCGCTGGGCAACCGGGCCGGCCCTCACGAGGCTGCGGCGCCATCTGCAAACCCCTCCAGCGATCGTCGACCCGAAGGCGGATGCAACCGCCGAGGGCTGACGCCCGGTGAGCGCGCGCCCGGACGACGAGCGCCGCGCCGCGATCGTCGGCGTCGGCGGCCTCGGGACACCGGCGGCGGTGGCCCTTGCGGCCAGCGGCATCGGCCTCACGCTCCTCGATCCCGACGAAGTCGAGGCGTCCAACCTGCCCCGGCAACCGCTCTTTGGCGGCTCCGACGTCGGCGCCGCCAAGGCCCGGGTCGCCGCCGCCCGTCTACGCGACGCCCACCCCGGACTCGCGGTCGACGCCGTGGTGGATCGCATCGATGCCGACAACGGGCCGGATCTCCTTCGCGGGCACCGCGTCGTCATCGACGCGACCGACGGCATGGCCATCAAGGTCCTGCTCAACGAGCTCGCCCTACGACTCGGATTCGCCCTGATCCACGCCGGCGTTCTCGGGCTCGAGGGACAGTTGATGACGATTCTTCCGGGCCGCAGCGCATGCCTGCGCTGCCTCTTCGTCGAATTGCCCGACGAGGACGAGATTCCGGGATGCCAGCAATCCGGGATCCTGGGCCCCGTCGTCGGTGCCGTTGGGCTGGCCGCGGCCCGCGAGGCCCGCGCGCTCCTGGAAACCGGGCGGGCTCCGCTCGTCGACGGGCTGGCGATCCTCGACGGGTCGTCCCTGCGGTGGCGTCATCTCGAACTACGGCGGAACCCCCGCTGCCCGGCGTGCGGCTGACCACCCTTGCGTCCGTGCACGGGGGCCCATAACCATCGGGGAGAGGAGGATTTCGTTCGATGCCTGTGACCGTAAAGGTTCCCACCCCGCTCCGGAAATTCACGGCCGGTGCCGAGTCCGTTCAAGGAAGCGGCGATACCGTCGGAAAATTGGTCGAAGATCTGGAGCAACGCCATCCGGGTATCCGGGAGCGGCTGTGCGACGACCAGGGAAAGGTGCGTCGATTCGTGAACCTGTACGTGAACGGCGACGACATCCGCTTTCTTCAGCAACTCGACACCGCTCTCAAGGACGGGGACGAAATTTCGATCGTTCCGGCCATTGCGGGAGGAGCGCACTGAGCGTTCCCCCCGGACGACCGTACGTTCGGATACAGCGCCCGATCGGGTGGCCTCCGAACGTCCCCCTCCCTCGCGCAGGCCCCGAGGGGGCTTGCGCGCCTGTCGGCACGAGCGCCGCGTGCCGCTGACCGAAGACCAGGTCGACTTCTACAGCCGGCAGATCATCCTTCGCGAGCTTGGCGGTCGCGGGCAGCTCCGACTTCTCGAGACCCGCTGTCTGGCGCGGGGAGCGGGCCCGGGGCTCGAGGCGGCGCTCACCTATCTGGCCGGTGGCGGCATCGGATCGATCGACGTCGATCGAACGGCACCACCCGGGCTCGCCTTCGCCCCCCTCGAGGACCGCAATCCGGACGTCGTCCTCGGCGATGCCGACGCCACGGCGGATCCCGGCCGCTACGACGTCTTCCTCGACTTCACGGCACGACCGTCCTTCGCCCCGGCCGGCCGAGCGCGGCTGGGCGAGATCGGCGTCGCCGCCCACACGGGCAGCACCGTGCTTCGCGTGGTCCCCAGTGCCGCGGGATGCCTCTCCTGTCACTTCGAAGGGACGCAAGAAGCATCGGTCGGCGACACCATTGCGCTGGCGCAGGCAGGCGTACTCGCGGCGCTCCAGGCCCTCTGCTGGGGCGCCGGGATCGATGCCGGAGAGCGGGCTCGCCTCCTGCGGCTCGACGACGGCGCTGCGAGTTGGGTCACGACGATGCTCGGGCCGACCGTAAGGTGTCCGCGTCCTTGCCGCGCCTGAGCGGCACGGCTAGGATTTCCGTTTCACCCGCATCCGGAGGCCGATGACGGCCCCGAAAAGCAACCGAGGATTCTCGCACATGGCTGATCTGATCCCGCCCCACGGGGGCCTTTCCGAACTCGTCACCCGCACGGTGCCGGCCGACCGCGTCGCTGCCTTCCAGGCAGAAGCGGCCGGTCTCGCCAAGGTGCCCGTGTCCGACGCCGACTTGTCGACGGTCTACCGCTTCGGCGACGGCGCTCTGAGCCCCCTGAGTGGCCCAATGGACGAGGCCACCTACAATCGGGTTCTCGACGAGGCCTGCATCGAGCACGGCGGCAAGAAGTGGGCCTGGACGATTCCCCTGTCCCTGCCCGTCACCAGCGAAGTCGCAGCCTCGATCTCGGCCGGGGATCGCGTCGCCCTGACCAACGCGGACGGCGAGATCGTTGCCGCCCTCGACGTCAGCGGTGTCTTTGCGTGGGACAAATCGCGCTACCTGAAGTCGGTCTACGGCACCGAACGCACAGACCATCCCGGCGCCGACATGGTCCTGAAGGGGGATGCGGACAAGAGCCATCTCATCGGCGGCACCATCGAGGTTCTTCCGCAACCGAAGAACCCCGCGTTCGGCCAGTACGTGCTCACGCCGCGGGAGGTTCGCGAGGTCCTGTCAGGCAAGGGATGGAAGCGCGTCGTGGCCTTCCAGACCCGGAACCCATTGCACCGGGCGCACGAGTACGCCCTCGTCTACGGACTCGAGACCCTGATCCGCGCCGGGCACGATGCGGGCGCCTGTCTCAATCCGTTGATCGGCGAAACCAAGGGCGACGACGTGCCCGCCGACGTCCGAATGCGCACCTACGAAACCCTGATCCGTGATCGCGCCATCGGCGAAGGCGATAGCGACTCCGCTCTCTGGGGCGCGCGGCCGGATTCGGTCCCCGACCGCGTCCTCCTGCTGGGGCTCGACATCAAGATGTTCTACGGCGGCCCCAAGGAAGCCGTGATGCACGCGATCTACCGGCAGAACTTCGGCTTCACCGACATCGTCATCGGACGCAAGCACGCCGACGCGCCCTACGCCGACGGAAGCGCGATCTGGGGCGATTTCGACGCGCAGGAGATCTTCGACGCGCTCGGCGGCGACCTGTCGATCCAGCCCCTCAACGTCGGCTTCGCCGCCTTCTACGAATCCCTGGGGCGGGTCGACCTGACCGAGAATCACAAGGACGAAAAACCGGTCTCCATCTCTGGCAAGGACGTTCGCGCTGCCCTGCGCGAAGGCCGGCCGGTCGATGTGCGCATCATGCGCGAATCGACGTCCAAGATCCTCGGGGAGGCGATGTCCCAGCAGGCTTGAGCGCCCGCCTCGGCACCCTCAGGTGGGCGGGACGAACCCGTCCATCTCGAGGGTGACCCCGTAGACTTCGGTCAACAAGAACCCCAGCGCCAGGAGGCTGGTGAGGAGCGTCCCAAGCGACGCCAGCGCCACACCCGCGAGCAGAACCCCCAGCAGCGCTCCGGCCAGCCCCAGGATCGGCGCCAGGAAGTCGAGCGAATTAAAGGGCTCGACGGGCCTCGTCAGCCGCACGACCTCCGTCGCGGTCTCCCGTGAGAAGAGGCCTTCGGGGAGGCTTGCCTGCACGTCGTCCCAGAAGCGTTCCACTTCCCGGACCAGCGATTCCCACGAGAATGGCTGCATCGGGCACCCGGGCAATCAACGACGGTCGGGCTGTGGCCACAGCGACATCGCGGGCCCTGCGAAATCGGCCTCACCCGGCAGGATCTGTGGGTTCCACTCCGAGGCGAGGCGCTCGTCCTCTGCCTGCCCGGAGGGGGCGCCAACGAGCTCGACCGGCGCGGTGGCGGGACGACTGCTGGCTGGCCTGCCGGCGACGGCCGCTCCCGCGACCACAGCAGGCCGCGCTTGTCCGAGCGAGGCGTTCCGACGCAGACCGGTCCCCTCCTCGCCCGGGAGCAGGAGAAATGCGGCGAGACCCGCCGAAGCAACGCCGAGGCCGGCCACGGCGGAAATCCGCCCCAGGGCCCCGACCCGTTGCCCCAAACGACGACCCCCTCCGGCCCGACGACCGCCGCGCCGCCAGCCCCGATCGGCCCGTGTCCCTCCGGGACGGGACTCTCCGCGCAGAGAGCCGGCCTCGGCGCCCCCGCCTGCGTCTCCGGCAATGCCGCTCCGAACGCCTTCCCAGATCGAGTCGACGGCCAGTCCGGCCACCCCGGCCCCGACCGTCGTGCGTAGAAGCCCCTGCACCCTTTCGAGGGACTGCACCTCCCGCTCGCAGTGCTCGCAACGGGTGACGTGCAGCGCCGCTTCGCGCATCAGTCGCCCGTCGAGCTCACCGTCGAAGAAAGCGCCTACGAGGCGAGCGGCTTCGCGACAGGTCACAGGAACTCCTTCAAGTCGGCCTGCAGCTTCTTGCGGGCATAGTGGAGACGGCTCATCACCGTGCCCTTGGAGCACTGCATGACCTGGCTGATCTCTTCGTAGGAGAGGCCTTCCACTTCACGAAGAAGTATCACGGCTCGATGATCCGCGGTCAAATCAGCCACCGCGCGTTGGACGCATTCGCGCAACTCGGTGTCCCGGGTCGCTCGGAAGGGGTCGCCGGCAGGACGATCGTCGGCAAGACGGTCGAGGAGCGACTCTGCGGCGGCCGCGTCGCTCCGGGCGCCCGCTCGCATCGACTCCGACGTCGGCCGACGCTTCTCGCGACGCTGGTGGTCGATCGCCAGATTGACGGCGATTCGATAGATCCATGTATAGAAACTGGCATCACCCTTGAAGCCCTCGATCGACCGGTAGGCCTTGATGAACGTTTCCTGCGTCACATCGAGCGCCGACTCCCGATCATGGAGCATACCGGTGACGACGCTCACGACCCGATCCTGGTACCTCTCCACGAGGACCCGGAAGGCATCCTGGTCACCCTCTACGGTCCTCCGGACGAGTTCCCAATCCTGGATCTCTGGAGGCACTAGACGCGTCTCCGTGAACGAAAATTCATTTCAAGGCGGCCCAATTCGGACCTGTTTTCAGGTCGACGACCAGGGGGATGACGAGCTCCACGACGGATTCCATGCAATTCCGCACGATTTCGCCAGCGGCGGGCGCCTCGTCGGCAGGCACCTCGAGCAGAAGTTCGTCGTGGACCTGGAGCAACACCACCGCCCCGGACGCCTGGCGGCGCAGCTCCAGATCGACCGCCACCATCGCCATCTTTATGATGTCCGCGGCTGTCCCCTGGATCGGGCTATTCCACGCCATGCGCTCGGCCGCTTGTCGGCGCCCGGCCTCCTTCGAATTCAGTTCCGGGAGAGGACGCCGGCGGCCGATCAGGGTCTCGACGAAACCCTCCTCCCGACCCCGCTCCACGACGCGGTCGGCAAAGTCCCGCACGTGCCCGTAGCGTTCGAAATAGCGCTTGATGTAGGCGTCGGCCTCCGCCATCGAAATGCTCAGCTCCCGAGAGAGCCGTTGCGAGCCCATTCCGTACAGGATGCCGAAATTGATGACCTTGGCGCGACTGCGCATCTCTGGGGTGACCGCCTCGGGCTCCACCTCGAAGACCTCGGCCGCCGTGCGGCGGTGGATGTCCTCCCCCGAGCGGAAGGCTTCGACCAGGACCGGATCCCGGGTCAGGTGCGCCAGTACCCGCAGTTCGATCTGCGAATAGTCCGCCGCGACGAAGACGTGCCCGTCGGCCGGAACGAAGGCCTCCCGGATTCGCCTTCCCTCGGCCGTCCGGACCGGGATGTTCTGTAGGTTCGGGTCGCTCGAGGAGAGCCGGCCGGTCGCGGCGACGGTCTGATTGAAGGTCGTATGGAGGCGGCCGGTCCGCGGATCCACGAGCGGCAGCAGGCCGGTGACATAGGTCGACAAGAGTTTGGAGAGCCCCCGGTGCTCGATCACCTTGGCCGGCAGCGGATGCAGCTCCGCCAGGCGCGAGAGAACCTCCGCATTGACCGAAAGACCCGTCTTGCCCCGCTTCACGCCCCGGGTGGGAAGCCCGAGCTTGTCGAAGAGGACGTCACGCAGCTGGACCGTGGACTGGATCTTGAAGGGGCCGCCGGCCAGTTCGTGGATTTCGGCCTCGAGACGCCCGGCCGTGTCGGCAAACTCGCGTGCGGCCCGTTCGATCACCCCGACGTCGACACGGATGCCGCGGCGCTCCATCCTGGCGAGAATACGCGCCACCGGCAGCTCGACCTCCGAATAGAGCCGATCGAGCCCCTCGGCCTCGCAATCCCGCTTCAGGGTCGGTGCCACCTCCGCCACGGCGAGTGCCACCGCCGCGGCGCGATCGGTCTCCCCATCCGCGGGCGGCAGATCGCGGCCCAGCCGCTCGGAGGCGAGTGCATCGATCCCATGCCCGCGGCGCGAGGGGTCGAGGACATAGGAAAGCAGCGATGTGTCCCAGATCGGGGCGGCCCCGGAACCGGGAACGCCTTCCTCCTCGAGCGCCGTCGCGTGCAGCGCCGCCTTCAGATCGTCGATGGCCAGAGGGCCACCGCCCTCGCGTCCGAGCAGAGCGCTCAGTCCCTCGGGCGCTCCCTCGCAGACCAGGATCTCCTCCCCTTCGAAGCCGGTGACCGCTGCGGCGTGGACCTCGCGCTCCGGGCGCTGCTCCTGCAGCCGGGCGAGGACGAGCCCGAGAGCGACGTCGGCCTCACCCGCCCGGCGGCCAACCTCGGCCCGGGCGACGTCCCGCCGGGCGCGCTCGGCCGCCGACGACGCCACGGGTCCGCACAGAAAATCCTTCAGAAGGGCCGAGAACTCGAGTTCCGTGGCCAGTCCACGCAACGCGCTGGAATCGACTTCGCGGCGGGCCAGGGCCGCGTCATCGAGGCCCAGGTCCACGTCGCACTTGATCGTCACCAGAAAGCGACTGATCTCTGCCGATTCCCGCCCCTCCAGCAATTGCTTCTTGATGCGCGCGGCGCCCCGCAGACCGAGTTCGTCGATTTCGTCGAGGCGCGCGTAGAGCCCGGCGATCGAGCCGAAATGCTCGATCAGCCGCCTGGCCGTCTTCTCGCCGACACCCTTCACACCCGGGACGTTGTCGATCGAGTCCCCCATGAGGCCCATGACCTCGATCACCCGGTCGGGGTCGACCCCGAACTTCTCGCGCACGCGCGCCGCGTCGGTGACGCGCTCCTTCATGGTGTCGAGGAGCCGGACGCGGGGGCCGACCAGCTGCATCATGTCCTTGTCGCTGGTCACGATGTCCACTTCGAGCCCCTCGCGCTCGCCGTGGCGGGCCAGGGTGCCGATGACGTCGTCGGCCTCCACCCCCTCGACCTCGAGGAGCGGGAAACCGAGTGCCACGACCACCTTCTTCACGTACGGGATCTGTCGCTTGAGGTCGGGCGGGGTCTCGGCCCGGCCTGCTTTGTACTCGGCGAAGGCGTCGTCACGAAACGTGCGCCCGGGCGCGTCGAAGACCACCACGATCCGGGCTCCGGGCCGCTCCCGCAGGAGCTTGGTGAGCATGCTCGTGAAGCCGTACACGGCGCCTGTCGGCAGGCCCTCGCGGGTCGTGAGCGGCGGGAGCGCGTGAAACGCCCGGAAGAGAATTCCGCTCCCGTCGACGAGGCACAGCGGATCCCTCGCTCGCGACATCCGCAAGGGGGTATCAACGGCGACGCCCGAAGTCCACGCAACCGCCTTGACAACCCTTCCGGGCAACACTAGCTTCGCGCCCGCCTCCGGCACGGCCGCGTGTGAACCTCCCCATGATCGAAGTTCGAGAGCTCACCAAACGCTACGGAGATCGACTCGCCGTCGACAGCGTCGCGTTCACGGCCGAGAAGGGTCAGATCCTGGGCTTTCTCGGCCCCAACGGCGCGGGCAAGTCGACCACCATGCGGATGCTGACGGGGTTCCTTCCGCCGAGCTCCGGCCAGGCCCGCGTCGCGGGCTTCGACGTCACGACGCAATCCGACGAGGTCCGTCGCCGGATCGGCTATCTGCCCGAAAATCCGCCGCTCTACCCGGAGATGACCGTGCGCTCCTATCTGACGTTCGTCGCCCGATTGAAGGGGCTACGGCGGGGACAGGTCCGCGGGGCCTGCGACGACGTGATCGCCCGGATGGGCCTCACGACCGTGGCGCACCGCCTCCTCTCGCATCTCTCCAAGGGCTTCCGCCAACGCGTCGGCCTGGCGCAGGCGCTGGTGCACGACCCCGAGGTTCTCGTTCTGGACGAGCCCACCATCGGACTCGACCCCCGCCAGATCATCGAGATCCGCAGCCTCATCCGCGGACTCTCCGGCAACCGGACCGTCATCCTGTCCACCCACATCCTGCCGGAAGTCTCCCAGATCTGCGACAAGGTGGTGATCATCAACGAAGGCCGCGTCATCTGCGAAGACTCCCGGGAGAACCTCACCCGCGACGCCTCGCTCGAAGAGGTTTTCCTTCGCCACATCACCGCCGACGCCGCAGCGCGCGAGTCCGCAGGCGACGCACCGCACGACGAGAACCCAGGATCCGGGGTGCCGACGTGAGAAACGTTCTGACCATCGCCGGCCGCGAGTTCCGCTCCATCTTCACCTCGCCCATCGCCTACGTCGTTCTGACGGGGTTTCTCCTGCTGGGCGGCTGGTTCTTCTTCAACCTGGTCGCGCGGTTCAACCTGCTCCTGGGGCTGTACTCCAGTTTTCAGCAAATGGGCGACACGACCGGCCGCCTGAATCTCAACGAGTTCGTGCTCGCTCCCCTTCTGCAGAATCTCGCCGTCATCCTCGTGATCCTCGTCCCGATGATCACGATGCGTAGCTTCGCCGAGGAGAAGAGGACGGGTACGTATGAACTCCTTCTGACGTCGCCGATCAGTACCGGGCAGATCGTGCTCGGAAAATTTCTCGGCGCCGCCGGCTTCATCAGCCTCATGGTGGCCCTCACGGGCGTCTACGGCGTCATCCTCGCCGCCTACGGCAATCCAGAGATCGGCGTCATGATCTCGGGCTATCTGGGGCTGCTTCTCCTCGCCCTCTCCTTCGTCGCCATCGGTTTGTTCGCGTCGTCGATCACCGAGAACCAGATCATCGCCGCCGTGACGGGGTTGGTCATGCTGCTTCTGCTCTTCGTCATCTCCTGGCCGGCAGAATCGATGGACGAGCCCGCCGCCAGCCTTCTGCGCTACCTCTCGGTGACCGAGCACTTCGGGGAGATGGTGCAGGGAATCATCGAAACGAAAAGCCTGGTCTACTTCGGTTCCCTGATCGTCGGCTGGATGTTCCTCACGGGTCGCTCGGTCGAGTCCATTCGTTGGCGCTGAGAGCATACGCGATGCATCGCCCTGCAACCCTCGCCGGACTGATCGGACTCATCGCCCTCTTCTTCGGCGTCACGTCGTACTTCCTGGTGGGCGGCCTGGAGGCCTACTCCACCGCGCATCTCGTCCTCGGCATTCTTCTGGTTTCGTCGTACCTCGCCTCCAGCTTCCGCGATCTCGGAGAGATCCTCTCGGCGCGCCGCACCCGCTACGGCGCCAACATGATCGTGTACTCCGCCCTCTTCCTCGCCCTTTTGGTCGGTCTCAACTGGCTCGGAGCGCGCTACAATCGACGCATCGACATGACCGAGGCGGGGGTCTTCACTCTCGCACCACAGGCCCGACAGGTCCTCGACGGACTCGACCAGAACCTCCAATTCCAGGCCTTTCTGGAGGGAGGCCGCGATCCGGCCGTGGAGAGTACCCTGCGCAGCTTCGAGGCGACCTCGGCACGGGTCACGGTCCAATTGGTCGACCCCGACCAACGCCCGGAGCTCGCCCAGAAGTTCGGCATCCGCACCTTCGGCTCCGTTCGCGTCCAATACGGAGATCAGGCGACCATCGTCGACACCCCTTCCGAGGAGGCGTTGACCAACGCCATCATCAAGGTGACGCGAACCGAGGCAAAAACGGTCTACTTCGTGCAGGGCGAGGGAGAGCCGAGCATCGACGATCCAGAAGCCCCGGATGCCTACGGTCAACTGAGGGCCGACCTCGAAAACGAGCAATACCGGGTCGAGGGACTCCTTCTCGTGCAGGACGGGCGGATTCCCGAGGACTGCGACATCCTGGTGATCGCTGCGCCGCTGCGCGCCCTCCTCGAGCACGAGGTCGCGGCACTGCGTGCCTATCTCGAGAGCGGGGGACGGACGCTCTTGCTGCTGCCTCCGGAGACCGGCGAGGCCCTGATCCCGCTCCTCGTGGGATACGGGGTGGAGCTGGGCAACGACGTGGTCGTCGACGAAGTGGTGCGTCTCTTCCAGGGGCCTTCGCTCGGCCTGAATCCGTTGGTCGAGACCTACGGGGCCCACCCGATCACCAGCAGCCTGCGCGAACGGACGATCTTTCCCCTCACCCGCAGCGTCAGCCCCGGCCAGTCGCGGCCCGGTCTCACCGTGACGTCGATCGCGAAGACCAGCCCTTCGAGTTGGGCCGAAAGCGACCTCGAGACCCTCTTCGACCAGAGCCAGGCCGCTCTCGAGGAGGCCGACCGCCCCGGACCCATCTCCGTCGGTGTCGCGGTCACCGCCCGTCTTTCGGAGCTCGGCCCTGGCGAAGGCCAGGCACGCCTGGTCGTCTATGGCACCGCTGCGCTCGCCGACAACCAGCACATGCAGATGCTCTTCAACCGCGACCTCGTCCTCAACTCCTTCGGTTGGCTCGGGGGCCAGGAGGAGCTCGTCTCCATCCGACCCCGCACTCTGCGGAGCTCGCGCGTGCAATTCAGCCGCGACGAGGCAACGACCATCTTCTACCTGTCCGTGCTCGTCCTGCCCGAACTTCTCCTCGTGATCGGACTCGCCGTCTGGTGGAGACGCTCGTCCCTCTGAAGATCGCGGGGTGGTTGGGATGAGCTTCTGGAAGACCGCTGTGCTGGCCGTGCTGGTCGGCCTTCTCGGCGCCTATGTCTACTGGGTGGAACGACCGGCGCTCGAAGCCGAATCGAGCGGCACGACCCTACTCGTCTTCGATCCCGGCGACATCACCCGACTGCAGCTGGAATCGCCCGCCCAGACGATCGCGGCCGAGCGCATCGACGGTGGCTGGCGGCTGCTGGCTCCGATCGAAGCACCCGCCGATGCCGGGGCCATCGACACCCTGCTTCGAGCGGCCGCAGAGGCGGATGAAAAACGCTTGATCGACCCGACGCCGGAGGATCCCGGCCGCTTCGGCCTCGACGTCCCCACCGTCGTGCTCCGACTCGAAACCGAGGCGGGCGGGTTGCCCGCCCTCCACGTCGGCGCGAGTACACCCATCGGCTTCCAGGCATACGCCCGACGAGGGGACGAGCCGGCGGTCTACCTGACCGGGGGGGCACTGCGCGCAGCCCTGCAGAAGGAAGCCGACGATCTGCGCGACCGGAAGATCCTCGCCGACCTCCCCGACGACGTGGACGAGATCATTCTCGAGGGGCGCAACCGGGAGACGGTAGCGCTCGAGCGCCGCGACTCCGGCTGGCACCTGACCGCGCCGATCGAGACACCGGCCGACGGCGCTGCGGTCCGCAATCTCCTCTCTGCGGTGCGCGGGCTGCGGGCGGTTGCCTTCGACGCCGAAGCCGGCCCCGACGTCGAAACCCAGCGTGGGCTCGCCCCGGCGAGCTTCCGTCTGCGTTTGTCCGCCGGGGGCCAATCGACGGGGCTCCGCCTGGGAACCCCTGCCCCCGAGGAGGGACGCGAACTACAGCCCCTTGCGGTGGACGATCGTGCGCAGATCTACCTGATCGCCCCGAGTGCGACCGCGAGTCTCGACCGGAGTGCCGACGACCTTCGCGACAAGACCGTTCTCGCGGTCGACCCCGACGCCGTCGCCCACGTGCGCGTCCGGAGATCGGACGGAGATCGGTTCGCCCTGGTCCTCGGGAAGGACGGGTGGCGCTTGCGCGACGAGACCGGGGCGGGCCTCGATCCCTTGATCGCCCAACGCTTCGTCGACGACCTGCTCACCCTGCGCGGGGAGGAGGTGCTCGACGCCGACGGCGGCCTGCCCGGCCTCGCCTCTGGATCGGCGCCCGCGTCCGCCATCGAGATCGAGTTCTTCGATCGACAGGACAGCCTCCTGGGGGCGCTGGTTGCCGACGTGTCGACCCGCGCGGACGGAACGATGATTCATCGGGCCGCCGCCCGCGGGGCGGGCCCGGTCTATCAGATCCCCGACTACGTCTTCGGCCGCATCGACAAAGGCCGGGGCGGATTCGACGACGAAACGACGACCCCGGTCACGAACTGAACCCGATGTCCCGAAGGGCGTCGAGAAACGCGTCGATCGCCGCATCCGTGCCTACCGTGACCCGCAGGGCGTCGGGAAGAGCCGTGAAATAACGAACCAGAACCCGACGCTCCCGCAGTGCCGTCGCGAGCCCAGCGAGGTTCTCTTCCGGCCGACGCGCAAGAACGAAGTTGGTGTGCGACGGAGCCACCTCGAAGCCAAGCGTCTCCAGTTCGTCACGCAACCGTGCCCGCGTCCGGCGGACCTGCTCGACGTGGGCGCGCATCGTGGGTTGATCGCGGAGGGCGGCGAGCGCCCCCGCCTGCGCGATCCGGCTCACGTTGTACGAATCGCGGACCTTGTGCAGTTGAGCGGCCAACCCCGGCGACGTCAGGGCCAACCCGACGCGGAGTCCGGCGAGGGAGTACGACTTCGAGAGCGTGCGCAGAACGACCACGTTGGGAAGCCGCCCGACGAGGGACAGTGCGTTCTGGTCGGCGAAATCGACGTAGGCCTCGTCGACGACGACGACGGCGTCCTCGCGCTTGCGGGCGAACGCCTCGATTCGGTCGGTCGAAACGATGGTCCCACTTGGCGCGTTGGGATTGCAGATGAAGATCAACCGAGCGGGTGCGGCCTCGAGTTCCACGGGCAGCGCATGGTCGGGCCCCCAGGCAACCCGCTGGGCCCGGGCCCCCCGGATCTCCACCAGGGTGTCGTAGAGCGAGTAGGTCGGGGAGGGATAGGCGACCGCAGCCCCCGGCGCGACGATCGAGCGGACGAGGATCGAGAGAAGCTCGTCCGACCCATTGCCGACCAGGACGCCGTCGGCATCGACGCCGTAGAGCTCTGCCGCGCAGGCGCGGACTTCGCGCGCCGACGGATCCGGGTAGAGTTCGAGATTCTCACACGCCGCCTCGATCGCCGCCCGGACCGCCGGCGATGGCGGGTAGGGATTCTCGTTCGTATTGAGTTTGACGATCGCCCCGTCCGCGGGCTGCTCCCCGGGCACGTAGCCGGCCATGGCCGCGATGTGCGGGAGGACGAGGCCGGCTGCGGAGTCGGGCTCGTCTTTGGATGTCTGTGCTTGCGCCATGGGTCTCTGTCGGGCTCCTCGCAGGCTCTAAAGTCCGGTGCGCCACCGGCCGAATTACATGTCATCTGGGACGGCAATGCGATGAAACTGAGTCTGACGTATAGCGCATACCGCGAAATGGAGCAGATCCCCGGATCTCCGCTTCAGGACATCGGAGAGGCCATCCTGGGCCTCGCCGAGGACCCCCTACCCGCCGGCTCCGCCGTGCTCGAAGGCCAGGGGGGCTGCCTCTATCTCGCCATCGACGACTATTACATCCTCTACCACATCGACGAGAGCGATAGTGCTCTCACGGTGCTGGGCGTCGTCGAGGGACCGGTCCAGACCCTGCATTGAGGGCGCTGGGACGGGCTCAACCGCGGGGCGATCGCGGCTGCCCGCGCGCCGCCGACCGCGGCATGTCCGCACGATGCAGTTTCACGCCGTAGGCCGACGGACGCGGTCCGATCAGGGAAATGGCGAGCACCTTGGGAACGTAGGCGCGCGTGATCGGCGGAAGGAGCCGGGCTCCGGCCAATTCGAAGAAATTCGCCGACGGCTTCTTGCGCAGCGCCCGACGGACGCGCCCCGGCCCCGCGTTGTAGGCGGCCAGAGCGAGGGCCCAGCTGTCGAATTGGTCGTAGAGTTCCCGCAGATAGCGCGCGGCCGCCCGGGTCGACTTCCTCGCATCGCGACGCTCATCCACCTTCCGGTCGACCCGAAGCCCAAAACGGCGCGCCGTGGGGCGGGTGAATTGCCAGAGTCCGACCGCGCGCCGGCCAATCGCATCGGCCCGGAACCGGCTCTCGACCATGGGCAGATAGGCCAACTCGGGCGGGACGCCCTGCTCCCGGAGTTCCTGCTCGATCATGGGGATGAACTCGAGGCTCCTTTGCAGCGAGACCTTCAGGGTGATGCGCCCGCGTCCCAGCATATGGGATACCCGCTCATCCACCTGAGGTTGTTCCTGGAGTTGCCGGAGCCCCCGGAC
>JAPOLW010000370.1 GCA_029976905.1 bacterium
CGAGCCCAAGCAGTCCATCGCCGTCGGCGTCGGCCACTCGCTCGACGGCCACTCCATCGCGGACTCCTGCAAGTCCGGGCCGCCCGCCCCTCGGGCCTCGTGCTACACGCGATCGGACGCGTCAAGCCTGCGCGCGATGTGCACCCATGAGTTCGAGGCCCTTGGTGACCCAACGTCCGGTGGCCAGACGGGCTCCGGTGGCGACGGTCGCAAAGATCGACGACAGGAGCGAGCCGGCCCAGATTCCGCTGGGGCCAAAGTGCTGCGCGAGGAGATACGCAGACGGAATGCCCACGGCGAAGGTGCTCCCCATCGAAATCAACATCGGAACGATGAAGTCCCCCGCTCCCTGCAGGGCCCGGATCGCTACCAGGTTGAAACCCAGCAGAACGAAGCTTCCCGCGGCATACACCAGATAATCACTTCCGATCGCAATGACTTCCGCATCGGAGGTGATGAGGCCGAGCAGCTCGACGCGAAAGAAGAACACCAGCCCGGCAAAGGTCCACATGACCGAGCCATGCACCAGGACGCCGGTGCCGATCGCCCGCCAGGCCCGGCGGGTGTCTCCCGCACCCAGAGCCTGGCCCACCAGGGTCGCGCACGCGGTGGCCAGGGGAAACGAAAACGCCGGGATGATCATCCCCAGGCGCAAACCGATGGAATAGGCCGTCTGGACCGACTGCCCGAACTCGCCCGACAGGCGCAGAAAAGCGAAGGTCGTCGCCACGATGCCGAGCATCTGCACCGCGGGCGGCCAGGCACTCTGGACCAGCGTCCACAGCGCCGCGGGATCCGGCCGCAGATGGCGGGCCCGCAGACGCACCCGCGCCCGGCCGCGGAAGAGCACGGCCAGACCGACGGCCAGCGCACTCCACTGGCCGAGACTGATCGCGATGGCCACGCCCCGGACACCCAGGGCGGGAGCGCCGAGGTTGCCAAAGATGAGAACCCATTCCATGAACAACGCCACGGCGACCTGGACCAGATTGGCAAGCAGCGGGGTCACGGTATCGCCGGCGCCGACGAGGACGGCGCGGAACATCATGCTGCCGCAGAGCCCGAAGCCCAGGAGGGCGAGCAGGCGCAGATAGGAGACGCCCAAAGGAGCGATGGCCGGGTCCGGTCGGACCAGGCCGAAGAGCTCGGCGGGGACCGTCAGCCCGACCAGGCCGATCACGCCCGCCAGCAGAGCAGCCATGACCAGGCTCTGGCCCCCAAAGTGCTCCGCCGCCTCCGTCTGGCCCCCTCCGACCGAGCGCGCGATGAGGGACTGCGTCGCGAAGTTCAGGCCCATGAGCATCATGGTCACGATCTGCCAGACCGTCTGGTTGACCATGATGACGGCGGCCAGGGGCCCCTCCCCCAACCGACTCAGGAAAGCGAGGTCGACGACCTGGAAGACGACGCCGACGGCCACACTGCCGGCCACCATGGGCAGCGCGAGGGCGACCAGGGAGGTCACCAGATTTCCCCGCGTGTAGTCGCGCGTCCGGAGACCGGCCAGAAAACGTCGCACGGGCTGCACTAACATCCCCGCGGGAGGCCAGCCACCACCCCCCCCGACTGGCGGACGGCGCGCGCCGGAGATACACCGCTCGAAGACGAGTCACCTACAGGAGGCAGGACCACGACATGGCCGACACTTTGACCATCACCGACAATCGCACCGGGAAGTCCTACGAAGTCCCGATCGAAAACGGTGCGATCCCGACCACCGCACTCTTACAGTGCCGCGCATCCGAGGACGACGTCGGAGTGCGGGGATACGACCCGTCGTTCACCAACACCGCTTCCTGCAAGAGCCGTATCACGTTCCTCGATGGGGAACGCGGCATCCTGCGTTATCGCGGCTATCCGATCGAGCAACTCGCCGACCAGAGCAACTATCTCGAATGTGCCTATCTCATCGTGAAGGGCGAACTCCCCGACGTGGAAAGTTTCGCCCGCTGGGAGCGCAACGTGACGCTTCACACGATGGTGCACGAGAACATCAAGACCTTCATCTCGGGCTTCCGTTACGACGCCCACCCCATGGGCATCCTCCTCGGTACCGTCGGCGCCCTGTCGACCTTCTACCCCGATGCCAGCGACGTCGAGAATCTCGAATCGCGCCGCCTCCAGACCAGGCGCCTGATCGGAAAGCTACCGACGATCGCCGCCTACGCCTACCGGCATATACGCGGCTACCCCTACATCTACCCGGACAACGACCTGAGCTACACGGGGAATTTCCTCTCCATGCTCTTCCGGATGCAGGAGCGTCGCTACAAGCCCGACCCGGTGATCGAGCGGGCTCTCGATACCCTCTTCGTCCTGCATGCCGACCACGAGCAGAATTGTTCGACGAATGCGGTCCGGGCGGTCGGAAGCTCGCTGGTCGACCCCTATTCGGCCATCGCCGCCGGGATCGCCGCCCTCTACGGCCCACGCCACGGCGGCGCCAACGAGGCCGTCGTGCGGACGCTACAGCGGATCGGCTCCGTGGGGAACGTCGCCCGCTCGGTCGCGCAATTCAAGAGTGGCGAAGAGCGGCTCATGGGCTTTGGCCACCGGGTCTACAAAAACTTCGACCCGCGGGGCACGATCATCAAGAAGCTCGCCTACGAGGTCTTCGAGGTGACCGGCAAGAATCCGCTCATCGACGTGGCCCTCGAACTCGAGCGAATCGCCCTCGAGGACGACTACTTCGTCGAGCGCAAACTCTACCCCAACGTCGATTTCTACTCGGGCATCATCTACCAGGCGATGGGCTTCCCGATGACGATGTTCCCCGTGCTCTTCGCCATCGGCCGCACCGCCGGTTGGCTCGCGCAATGGGCCGAAATGATCCGCGACCCCGAGCAGCGGATTGCACGACCTCGACAACTCTACTGCGGAGAGGACGAGCGCGACTACATCCCTCTCGACGACCGGTCGCCTGCGGGCGACCGCGAAGACATGGTCAGCGACGACATCTGATGGGCACCTACGTCGTCACCGGAAGCGCCTCGGGCCTGGGCGCCGCCACCGCGGCGCGCCTGACCGCGGACGGACACCGGGTCATCGGCATCGACCGGCACCGAGCCGAGGTCGAAGCGGATCTCGGCACGAGCGAAGGCCGCGCGCATGCCATCGGCGAATCCCTCACGCGCAGTGGCGGCCGACTCGAGGGGGTGGTTTCGTGTGCGGGCCTGGCCCCCTTCGACGAACCTACGGCCGTGACCCGCGTGAACTACTTCGGCGCCATTGCGATGCTCGATGGCCTTCGCGATGCGCTCGAGGCCGGCGACCGCCCGTCGGCCGTCGGCATCGCGACGATCGGCATCGTCTTCGACGAGATCATGATCCCCGAATATCTCGCAGCCTGCCATGCGGGCGATGAGGAACGGGCAGTCCAGATCATCTCCACGAGCGACGGCACCACATCCTACTCCAATGCGAAGCGGGCCCTGGCCCAGGCGATCCGCCGACGTGCCGCGCCCTGGGGCGCTCTCGGCATCCGCCTCAATGCGATCGCCCCGGGGAAGATGGAGACCCCGATGCTCGACGGCCTGCTGGGGCGACCGGAGTTCGCGCCGACGATCGACGCTCTGCCGGTCGGTCTCGGTCGCTCGGCGCCGCCCGCAGAGATGGCTTCGGTAGTCGCCTTCCTGCTCGGGCCCGAGGCAAGTTACGTCCACGGCCAGGTGCTCTTCGTGGACGGCGGCTCGGACGCGGTCGTGCGCCCCGACACCGTGTGAATCCGCGTGCGGTTCCTTCTGATCGCGGCCGGTGGCGGGATCGGAGCCCTGCTTCGCTTCGCTCTCACCGCGTGGATTCAACGCACGACCGAGGATCCATTTCCGGTGGGGACGGTTGCCGTCAATGTCCTCGGCTGCCTGCTGATCGGATTTCTCGGCACCGTACTCGCCGGCTCGACACCCGTCCGGGACGAATGGCGCTTCTTCGCACTCGTCGGCCTTCTGGGCGGCTTCACCACCTTCTCGACCTTCGGCTACGAAACCATCTCGCTCCTGAACTTCGGCCTCTGGGAGCGCGCGCTCGCCAACGTCGCCCTCAGCAACGTCCTCGGCCTGATCGCGGTGTGGGCCGGCTACCGCCTTGCCCACTTCGCGAACCTCGGCTGACCAGCGTAACACCGGCCAGCGACGGCGCCCGCGTCACCTCCCCACCGGCACCCCGTCGTTCCGGGGCCTCCTACTTCGCCGCCCCACCGGCGAGTGAGTGCGCCCGCGTCCGGAGTCTCAGGCCTCGGGTACGTAGTCGGGCGGCAGGACGATCGTCTGGATTTCGCAGAAGGCGTCGATGCCCTCGGGCCCACATTCGCGCCCGAGGCCAGAGGACTTGAACCCTCCAAACGGGTTCTTCAGGTCCATGGTCCCAAAGCTGTTGATCCCGTAGGTCCCGGTCCGCACGCCCCGCGCGATTTCCAGGCCACGCGCCACGTCGGCCGTCCACACCGAGCCGGACAGCCCGTATTCGGAGTCATTGGCGATCTGGATTGCCTCCTCGTCCCCATCGTAGGGAATGACGCAGAGGACCGGACCGAAGATCTCCT
>JAPOLW010000371.1 GCA_029976905.1 bacterium
CATGACGGCGGCCGTTCCGGAGGAGGCGAAGGAGAAGTTTGCGCGCCGCCGGGTCCCGCTACGGCGCTATGGAGACCCCGAAGAGGTCGCTCACGCGACCCTCAGTCTGGCGTTGCCGGCGTCCTCCTACATCAACGGCGTGGCGCTGCCGGTCGACGGTGGGATGACGATTCAGAACTGACGACGGGGGACGCACGGGGCTGCGGCGACCTTCGGCCGCAGCTCAGGATGCTCGCGGTGCGCTCCCCGACGCTACGCGAGCAGCGCTTCGTGTCGTGCGCGCAGGGCTTCGGTGGTGATGGTTCGTCGAACCTCGCCATGGGGGCCGAGTTGCTGCGTGAGACGACCATCGGGGGCGAAGAGATTGAACAGGACGAGCGCTCCGTCGGGACCGCCCATTTCCATGTGATCTTCGACTTCCTCCTTATGCGCCCAATCCCCGGCCCGGCGAATCCGATGTTCTCCTTGCCGTCCATCGACGTAATCGATGACGTGGAGTTCCCCCGCCAGGACCGTCGAGGAGATGGGAGCGAGATGCCGGTGGAAATGGCAATAGCGGTTGGGCTCCCAGCGGAAGAGGACGTCGACGTGCCCGTCGGCGCGTATGTCGAGGACAGCGCCCCAATAGTCGATGGGGTAGTCGAAGCGGTCGTCGACGTAGTGATCCCAGCGTAGGTGTCCGTGCTCGATCAGGTCCATGAATCGTTTGCCCTCCTTCTCCGCGGATCGGTCTCGAAGGTCGGTCCGCCACGATTCCTACATTACAGTGAACGCTACGGGGAGGGAAAACCCAGTTTCCGACGTCACCCGTCGAAGCTCAGAGGCCGCATCGGCAGGCCCCATCGCCCCCGATGCAGGTCGCCCCGCAGCCGCAGGTCGCCCCGATGCCGCACGCCCCCGCCGTGCAGACGCCCGCGGTGCAGAGATCGCCCTTCGTGCATGAATTTCCATCACAGGAAGCGGCCCCGTCGGGCTCGAACTGGCAGTTCCGTCCGCAACACGAAGCGGTTCCACCGTTGCGGCTGCCGTCGTCGCATTGCTCGCCGGCCTCGACGATTTCGTTTCCGCACGTCGCGAACGGCGGCACCGCGGACCGTCGCAGGTGGTCCTCGACCGTCCACCCCTCCGTGCCCTCCGCGTAGGTGACCTTCCACCACGTGAGATAGGCCTGACCCGAAGCCAGGCTGCACGGGGGACGCCGGGGGCCCTCGATGATCCGCCCCGAGGTTCCCGCGTCCAGAATCTTCTCCACGGCCCCACAGGCCTGGCTCCGGACATGGACGCGCGCGGTCGACTCGACCGGGTCGCCGGGCCCCAACCCCGGCCCGTTCTCCAGGGTCACCGACGAGTAGTAGCCGAGCAGAATCCCCTGCCAGTCGAGCCCATCATATGCCGCAAACTCCTGCGCACCGCGTTGGCACATTCCGACGCCGTGGCCGTAGATGGAGACCGTCCTTCCGCCGGCGACGACGCGACAGCAGGGGGTCTCCGTCGTGCGGGCGCAGGACACGTGTCCGCTGCAGGGTCGGGATCGGGCGTAGGGGACGGAACTTCCGCCCACGGCGCAGACGCCCGCTCGATGCCAGACACCGTCCTCGCTGTGGAGCGTCGCGTCGCCGTTGCAGCGCGCGCCGTAGTAGGCCGGGATCACGGCTCCAGCGCGGACGAGGACGATTCCACTCGTATTGACCGTCGCGGTGCGGCCCTTGCTGCCCAGGTTGGTGGTATGCGCCTGCTGCCCATTGGCGATTCCCAGTCGATGGAATCTCTCCACGGCAAAGCTACGCGCGGCAACGGCCTGGGCCTTGAGGCTCTCGAAGGGGAAGGAGTCGCCGAGTTCTGCGGAAACGACCCCGGAGACGAATTCGTCGAGGTCGATCCTTCCACTGAACGTTCCCCCGGGGATGGGAAGCTCGTGGACGTAGACTTCGTCGGGCACGGCGAGCGTCTTGGGGAAGGCATGCGACGGGGCGCTCTTCCCCTCCTGGAGAGATGTTGGCTGCTCGGGGCGGGGGGCCGGCGGAGATTGCCATTCGATTTCTCCGCGCTCTCGAGCACGTCGATTCTCGATCTCGATGGCCAGTTGCATCGACTCCCGTTGCGCCCGGGTCGGGTGGAGGGGAACCAGACCGACCTCCACCTCGGTGGTCTCACAGCCGACGAGTGCCACGGTCGCAACCACCGTGGTCAGATACCCCGGTGCTTCGACGGCCATCGAGACGAGATCGCTCTTCGGGCGAATCGTGATCTCGAGAGACTGCTCTCCACCCACGACGGTCCGTGTCCTTCCACCCCTCGCTCCAGGTGCACCCAGAGGCGCCAGGCGAAGGATCCCGTCGCGGCTGCGCTCCAATTCCCGGGCCTCGATGCGGACGGTCGCCTGCGGCATGGCAAGACCTGTGGAGGCGTCGCGGATCCGCACGTGGAGGCGTGCCCGCTCGCAGGCGTCGGGCGCAGCCCCGGCGGCCTGCGGGAGCACGACAGGGCCAAGGCCGGCGACGAGGAGCGCGCCCTGGACGAGCACCCGTAGAAGGATGGGCAAGGGTCTCGCCGGCATGCATGCCCGTCGCGAGGCCTCTGGAGATCTCCGGGCGCACGGCGGTTGCGCGGGCGGCCGCCCGGGAAGGCTTCTCACCTGCCTGGCTGCGCGCCACCGTGGGTCTGGGGTTCCCGGTCGGACCCCGCCCGCTGAAGCATTTCCACACCCGCTCCTCATCCGGTGGATGTCCAGCCTGATCACCCGGGAGAGGTGAAGCCAGAGTGTCGGCAAAGACGATGGCAGGCCTGCATGCGGCCGGGATCGTCGGCGGCACCGAGCGACTCATGGGGTCTCGGACGGGCCGCTCCCCGGGGCGTCCGGGGAAGGGCCGGCCCAGCAGAGCTTCGGGAATCGGTCGCGAAGCGATGCCTCGTAGATCGAACGATTCTTCCAATAGGAGTTCGGGTAGAAGAAGACGCTCTTTCCGAGAAGCGCGCCCCCGATCGCGACGTGAAGTCGGTTGGTCTTGATCGTGTCGAAGCGGTCGAGATAGCCCAGAAACTCCGCGCAGCCGTGACGGACCTGTTGTCGAACCAGGAGCTGGCCGTCGATGGGAGTCCTCCGGGAAAGGTCGAAATTCCCGAGAGGCAACCGGGTTTGCGTCTGCTCGACGTCCCGCCGGAAGCAGTGGGCGACGCGGTCTTCGGTGACGCCACCGAGAACGCGGAGGTCGGCGAGCCGGGTGTCGAACATCGCGCGCCTCCGGAGGCGGCGTGTTCGGCGCGCGAGCCGCCGGTCGAGAAACGGGGCCGCGGGCTCTTCGCGAAGTTCGTTGGCGAGCCGCTGAAGGTCCAGAGAGAGAGCCATGTCCTCGCCCAGGTGCACGTTCGCCTCCGGTGCGAACCGTCGCACGTGCTCGTAACTCCGATGCTCGCGACAGAAGACATCGACATGGCGACCGAACCCGGACAGGAGTTCCTCGTGACCGTCGATCGTATGGGGTAGGAGGACGAGCCGTTTTGCTCGTCGATGGTGGCAGGCGAGGAAGCGGGCGGCGTGGGTATACAGAGGGGTGAGATTTCCCCCCCCACCGAAGACGACGACCGCCCCCTCGACGTCCCGGCCCTCCTCCCAGACGCGGTAGGGCAGACCGAGGCGGTCGAAGTGCTGGTAGGTCGCCTCGGCGATGAGCGCGTCCCCACCATTGCCCGGGTTGGGTTTGTAGTAGACGAGCTCTCCTCGAAGACTCTCGAGAAAGCGGGATACATTCATCCACGTGGTCACGGCGGATCCGCCTTTGTCCCGGAGTTTCGGTCCGGCGCTGGTTAGGACTGCCAGATTCCAGCGCGCGTTCAAGCCGCGGAGCACGAGGAGTCGTGGCCGCCGCCATCGCTGCCGTCGGGTTGACCTCGCTGCCGTTCCGCGTGCTGGTGGGCAGCTACGATCACGATGCCAACGGCGCCATCCTCGCCACGGCGACGGTCCGCCTGCTGGTCTCGTGTGTGCGGGAACTGGTTTCGCGCGAGGGGGCGGCACCGCGCCGGTTGCCCGGGGAAGGCTGACCCCGGTTCCTCCCTTGCCCCCCGTCGCTTCCCTTTGCGTCCCCGGACCCGCGTGTGCGACCTTCTGGAATGCGGAGAGATTGCGCTTTCCTCTTCTTCGTCCTTGGCCTTTCCGCGGCGCCCTTGGCTTGCGGGGATTCGGCGCAGGGGCCGCAGGGCCAGACCGTCGTTTCCTACGTGATCCTGGGCGGGGCAGCCGACACGGGCCCGACGGCCTACGCGCGCAGCATCGTCACGGGGCAGAGCCGGGGGTGTCCCGAGCTCATTGGTTCGGACGGCGCCAGCAGGTCGATGACGCGGCGCGAGAATCCACATGGATTCCCCGTCGGGGTCTGTGAAGCCATCGTTCCATTCGAGGAGGCATTCCGGGTTTCGTGGTCCGGCAAGACGCTCCCGGTGGCCGTTCGCGACCCCGAGCGCTTGTTGCTGACCGGGGACACGGGATGCGACCCCGACGACTGCGCCCCCGG
>JAPOLW010000372.1 GCA_029976905.1 bacterium
AGGCTGGGGCAGGGCAGGGCCGCACGCGCGAGGGGCGCCTGGTGCACGCCCTCTCGGAGCAGGTCGGTCTCTCCGACGTTGCTCGCGAACTCGGCCAACTCTCCGACGACCTGGAAGGACTGGGCGTCGACCCGGAGCAGGCATCACGTCTCCGCGAACTCATCCGGCAGCGGCTCGCCGATCTGGCCGATCTACTGAAGAAGGCGGCACAGCTGGAGACGGCTCTCGAAGAGAAGAAGCAGGGCGACCCGACGAGATTGGGCAACCTGGGCGAGAAGAGCTTCTACTACCTCAGCGAAGACGAAATCCGGCGCATGAAGGAGGCGGTGACGCGGCTCGCGCAGCGGCTCAAGAACGTCGTCTCGATCAAGAGGGCGCGCGCCAAGCGGGGCACGTTCGATCTGCAACGAACGCTCCGACACAACACGCAATACGGTGGCGTTCCGTTCGACGTGCAATTCGACCGACGCAAAAAGCACAAGCCCCAGATCGTGGTCTTGTGCGACGTCTCGGACTCGGTGCGCAACGTATCGCGGTTCATGCTGCAGTTCGTCTATTCCCTACAAGATCTCTACTCGAAGGTGCGAAGTTTCATCTTCGTGGCCGACATCGGTGAGGTCACCCGACTCTTCGAGGATCTCGAAATCAACGACGCGGTCGACCAGGCACTTCGTGGCGATGTCATCAACGTGTTCGCGCACTCCGACTTTGGGCGGGCCTTCAAGTCGTTCCACCGTGACCACCTCTCGATCATCAATCGCCGCACGACCGTGATCCTCCTGGGGGACGCGCGCAACAACTACAATCTGGCCCACGAATGGGTCCTCCGGGATCTCCAGCAGCGCGCCAAACAGGTCCTCTGGCTCAACCCCGAAAGCCAGAACACCTGGGGGTTCGGGGACAGCGAGATGGACCGGTATGCACCCTTTTGCGACGTCGTGGAGGAGTGCCGGAACCTGAACCAGCTCTACCGGGTGATCGACCGCCTCCTCGTCACGTGAGGACCGGTCCGGTGTCGTTGACCGCCCCCCATACACTGGCTAAGGGAGGGCAGGAATCGGCCATGGAACGCGCGGACGCAATCCAGATGAGGGTCGAAGGGTTGACCCTCGATCCGGCGACGAAGACCCCGATCATCGTCCTGCGTGATGCCGAGAACAAGATCAATCTGCCGATCTGGATTGGTCTCCTCGAGGCCACGGCCATTGCGACGGAGTTGGAGAAGATCGAGGTCGCGCGCCCGATGACCCACGACCTGCTGCGCACGCTCGTCGACGAACTCGAGGCCCGGGTGGAGGCGGTCGAGGTCAGTGACCTCAAGGACAGCACCTTCTACGCGACGATCTATGTCAAGCGCGGAGACCGGGAGATTGCGATCGACGCGCGACCGAGCGACGCACTCGCCGTTGCCATCCGTGCCGACTGCCCGATCTTCGTCGCCAAGAAGGTTCTCGAGCAGTCGAGTATTCTGCTGCAGGACGAGGACGGTGCGCGTGACGAAAACCTTTCGAACGTCGCGCCGGAGAAATGGGCTGACATCCTCGATCGGATGACCCCAGACGACTTCAAGTACAAGATGTAGGAAGGGCCACGGCCCAGACGAGGATGGACAGATGAGTGCCCGGGCGACCAAGACCACGCAGAAGGAGTTGCGTCAACCTGACGAATTCGTCACGGCGACCGCGCGGGTCGTGGAATGGGGACGCGAGAACCAGACGACGGTACAATATGCCGCCGTCGGACTGGTCGTGCTTCTCCTTGCGATCGCGGGAGTGGGTTGGTGGACGAGTTCGCGCGACGCCCGAGCCAATCGGGAGTTCTACTCCGCAATCGAGCTCTACAAGGCCGAACAGTGGGGCGAGTCGTTCGAGGGGTTCCGCGCTCTTGCAGAAGATCTTGGAAGCACCGACTACGGACGCCTGGCGACGCTCTACGCAGGGCGGGCGGCCCTGAAACTCGACAAACCGGCCGAGGCCATCCCGTTCTACCTTGAATACCTCGACGGGAGCCCCCCCGTGGCACTCGCGCAGCTGGCACACCTGAATCTCGGCCGGGCGCTTTCGTCCACCGGGGACGTCGAAGGCGCGCGTACGCAACTCCAGACCGCGCTCGAACTCGAGGGACCCGCACGGCCGGAGGCAACCTTCGAATTGGCACGCGTCGAGCAGACGGCGGGGAACAACGAGCGGGCTCTCGAACTCTACGGAAACTATCTCGAGGACAACCCCAACGGCCCGGCCGTCGATCTGGCCCGGGCCGAGGTTCTCGCGCTCGGCGGGACGCCGCCACCTTCGCCATCGATGATGATGCCCGGAGGAATCAACCCCCTCCAGTTCCAGGTGAACTAGGAGGCCGACCGCCTTCGGGCCGGCGGCGTCGACGAGTCGGGCCCGGGGCGACACGGCACCGGGGCCGCATCGACGCGAACGCCCGCGCAGCGCGTCGCGGTGGGACTCTGCCCGAGCCGCGACGCTCGATCGTCACTCGAGTCGGTCGCGGCGTTCGAGCACGCGGTAGAACCGGGTTTCCAGGACCGGCGTGTAACGCTGCAGCAGGGCGCCGACGACGTCGGGTTCGTAGGCGTCGAGGCGTCCGGCCCGGAACTCGGGGTAGCTCCGCTTGCTCACCACGATCAGAGGCGTCCCTGCGTTGTCGATCTCGGCGAGAAACCGCGCTTCGTCGTCGGGGGTCGCCAACCAGCCCGGACCGATTCCGGTGTCGCGGGTGGGGTGGGGCGTCTCGGCAAGGAAGTTGATCAATTGCTCTTCGGGGAGGACCGCGACGGGCGTTCCCGGGGGTACCTCGCGACGCAGGTGGTCGATCACGCGCTTCATGGGCAGGCCGTCGCTGGGCAGGGTGCGGATGAAACCGCGAGGGTAGTCGAGTTCAAAGCTGCGTTTTGCGTAGTCCTCGAGGTGCACGAGGGCGCCCGTTCCCATCCAGAGGCAGAGGACCACCGCAATCGCCGCGTCCGAGCCCCCGGTTTTGCGCCCCCCGATTTCGAATCCGGTCCGAACGAGGAAGACGACGAGGAAGGGGGCGAAGACCGCGTAGTAGGCGGGCCACGCCACCCGGAACCCCCAGCGTAGGGCGATCACGACGGAAAAGAGACTCACCAGCGCCAGGGTGCGCCACCGCCCCCCGTCCTCCAACGGCTTCCGCCGGAGCACGGCAATCCACCCTATCGCGAACCAGACCACGGGCGTCCAGGAAAATTGCAGCTGACGATAGACGTTACGGCTCTCGTCGGGGCTCAGATGGCGGGTGGCCAGAAGCACCACCGCGGCCGCGAGAAGTAGGAGAATCGCACCCCACAGCTTGTCGACCGCACGGCCCTCGAGGCGACCGAGTGCCGTTTGCGCCAGCCAGGCGGCGAAGGGGAAGACCAGAAGGTAGGTGAGAAGCGCCTTCACGACCTCGGGGAGGAGAGGCACGAAGAGAGCTTTTCCGTAGGAGCCGAGCGCACTCGAGAGAGAGCGCTCCCGATACAGGTTGTCTTGCAGGATGACCTCGAGAGGTACCGTCCGCGCGAGGATGCCGGTGACGATGGCGCTGAGAAGGAGGGCCGGCGTCGCAGCCCAGGCGAGCGCGGCAAGTCTCCCGCCGACCGAGTTGCGTGCGCGGGTTCCGTGGGTGCCGCGGAGAAAGAGCACGTAGACGGTGGTGGTGACCGCGATCGCCAGTCCGTACTCGAATTTCGACAAACCGGTCGCCGCGATCAGGAGGCCGACCCCGACGAGATGACGACGGCGCGGCGCCTCGGCGTCCGCAACCAGCAGGGCGAGCGTCGCGGTAGCGAAAAAACTCGCAAAGGGGCCCGCGAATACGTTGGGTACGATCCAGTTGAAGAGCCCGGGCTGGAACGCGAGGAGCAACCAGAAGGCCCCAAGCCCGAGAGCGGCGTCGGTTTCACGCAGAAAGCGGCGCGCGATGGTCCACAGAAGACAGGATTGGAGGAGAAGCAGAATGAGTCCCGTCGCGTAGACGACGTTCAAATGCTTCCCGAAGAGCGCCAGGAGGCCGCCCATGGCGTAGGGAGCGAGCGGTGGGTAGTGGACCTGGACATCGCGGTACAGGACGGCACCGTCAGCAATCCGTTCGGCCCGGTGCAGGGCGCCGCCGAAATCGATCCGGACGTGCCCCCAGGCGGCCCAGGTCGAGGCCGTGGTCGCCACGAAGAGAGCCGCCAGCGCGATCAGGATCGCGGCCGACGGCATGCGATCACGAAATCCCATGGCTGGATCCGTTCGTGTCCCCGTGCGCGCTCGGTGCGTTCCTCATGCTGCGATCCGCGGGTTCTCCGGCGGCTTTCCAATTCGTCCGTCGCCGTCTCGAACACGCCCGGATCCTGCTTCGCGGCGGCCGCGTCGAGGCGTTCTATCATACCGACGGCCCGGTGCGGGAATTTCGCGAACCCGGGGTCCGGCGACGGACCGTCCAGGAGGGATGCGCCCGATCCCCGGGGAGAGCCGAAAGGCCCCGAAACCAGTCCTGCGGCGCCGGT
>JAPOLW010000373.1 GCA_029976905.1 bacterium
CCCGATCTCCGGGGCGATCAGCACCAACTCGAGATGCCCCAGGCCGGTGCCGCCATATTCGGCGGGGACCGCGGTGCCCAACCATCCCATCTCGGCGACCCCCTTCCAGAGGTCCTGCGCGTAGGGTTCGTCGGATTCCAGAACCCTTCGGCAAACGCTGAGCGGCGCATTCTGGGCCAGATACTCGCGCGCGTTTTGTTGGATGAATTTTTGGTCTTCGGAGAATTCGAGATTCATCGGGCCTCCTCGCCTTCAACTCGATGGTGGATCGGAAATTTCTAACGCAATCGCAGGCCGGGTGCCCGCGTCGGATCTTCGTCTACTCTTCTCCCCCCAATCGGGCGAAACGGGGCGGTCGTTTGTCGAGGAAGGCGTCGACACCCTCCTTGAAATCCGGCCGCTCGAAGCTCTCCAGCATGAGCTTGATCGATTCGGCCTCGGCCTCGGCATAGGGTCCGGCGAGCCGCTCCCACACCTGCTTCTTCATGCCGGCGATCGATGCCGGGGAGCAGTGGGTCGCCAGATCGGCGACGTAGCTTCGGACGTAGGGCATCAATTCCTCGTGTGGCAGGACACGATTGACCAGCCCGATGCGCTCGGCCTCGGCGGCGTCGAACTTCCGCCCCGAGAAAAGGATGTCCATGGCGTGGGCCGGTCCGACCAGACGCGGCAGAAGCCAGCTCGAACCCCACTCCGCGATCAGGCCGCGGCGGGAAAAGGCGGTCGTGAAGACGGCGCGCTCGGAGGCAAACCGAAGGTCGCAACAGGCGACGATCGGGATTGCCATCCCGGCCACCGGCCCGTTGATCGCGGCAATCACGGGCTTGCGCACCGAGGCGAGATACGAGTACGCGCCCCGGAACCCAGGCATGTCGGCGCGGCCCGGATCGGCGGCGAGAGCGTCGTTCGACCCGGCGTCCCGGGTTCCGGCCGAAATCGAACGCAACATCTGCATGTCGGCGCCGGCGCAGAATCCCCGCTCCGCGCCGGTGATCACGATGGCCACCACAGCGGGATCCCGCTCGGCCGCCGCGACCGCATGCCGCAGTTCCTCGGCCATTCGATCGGTCCACGCGTTGAGTTGGCGGGGTCGGGCGAGGGTGACGGTCGCGACGGGGTCGTCGACGTCGAGTCGGATTTCCTCGTACATGGTGCTTTCCTCCATGATTCAACCTCCCGGCGGCGGCGCAAGATGCCTTGTTGGGTGCCACCCTCCCCGCGCGAGGCGAGGCCCGGGGCCACTTTGACCAGGCACGGTCCCGCAGATAGCGTCTTCGGAGCCTTGACCAAAGCCCCTTCCAAACCCGGCCGTCGGGGCCTCCTTGTCGTTTTCCTGTGCTCGGCGCTCTTCGCGACCGCCGGGGCCAGCGCAACGGTCGCGCCCGCCCCCAGCCTCGTCGACGGCTCCGGGCGGCGTCCCAACGTCCTGCTCGTCACGGTCGACACGCTCCGCGCCGACCATCTGGGCGCCTATGGGTACCGCCTGGGCACCTCGCCCGAAATCGACCGCCTGGCGTCCGAGGGCGTTCTCTTCACCGATGCGATCACCCCCGTGCCCACCACCGCGCCGGCGCTGGCCTCCCTGCTCACCAGCCGGCACGCCGACCAGCACGGCGTCCGCGAGAATCTTGCCGAATTCCCGGGTCACCTCCCGACGATGGCATCCGCCTTCGATGCGGCGGGCTATCAGACGGCGGCGTTCTACGGAAACGGCGCCATTCGCAACGGTTTCGGCGCCGGCTTCGAGCGCTTCGAACCATTTGGCGAGCGCTGGTTCTTCCGCGACAGGCGGGGGGCCGAAAAGGCCATCGCCTTTCTCGATGGCGCTCGGGAGCCCTGGTTCCTCTGGGTACACTTCATGGACCCCCACGGCCCCTACAATTCGTCCCCGCCCGGGCGCAGCCGTGCGTTTGCGTATCCCGACTCCCCCGCCCTCCGACGGGAGCTGCAGCAGGTCGAGACAAATAGTGGATTCGGCATACTCCCGCGCTACCAGCGGCTGGACGGGCTCACCCGCGTCGGGGAATACGTCCGACGTTACGACGGAGAGATCCTCGGCACCGACGCCGCGATCGGACAAATCCGGGCCGCGCTGGAAGCCTCGGGGCAACTCGACCGGACGCTCCTCGTGGTCACGGCAGATCACGGTGAAGCACTGGGTGAAGACGAGTACTTCTTCCAACACGGCACGCTCCTGCACGAGCCGGGGGTGCGGGTACCACTCATCATGCGACACCCCGGCCTTCCTTCGGGCCTGCGGAGCGACACGCCGGCATCCCTGGTCGACGTCTTCCCCACCGTGGCTGCCCTCGCCGGCCTGCCGGCGCCCGATGGATCCGTGGGCCGCAACCTGGTCCCGAGCCTGCGTGGCGCACCAACCGACGGCTCCGTCGTGCGGGTGAGTTACACCGTCACCCCAACCCGCCAGACCGCCGTTCGGCGTGGACGCTGGGAGCTTCGCGGAACGCCGCATCCCGAGGGGCCGCCCGACGACTTTGCAACGCTGGAACTCTTCGACATCCGCGCCTCGCCCGCGCGCAAGCTGCCGCCGCAAGCCGAAAGCGCGATCCGCGCCGAGCTCGAACCCCTCGTGCGCGCCGCGGCTCGCCAGGTTCGCGAGAATCCGAGCGCCGCGCGAAAGATGACCGAAGACGAAAAAGCCAGACTGCGTGCGCTCGGCTACATCGATTGAGCCAACGGCATCGCTTTGGTGGTTGACAGGTCGATCGACCGTGCTAGAGCCTCCCCAGCTCGCACGGGTTGTAAGGGAAGCCGGTGAAAATCCGGCACGGCTCCCGCCACTGTAAGTCGGAACGAAAGCGCAAACGGGTCACTGTCCCCGAGGGGGATGGGAAGGCAGCGCGAAGTAGGATGCCGACGAGTCAGGAGACCTGACCCACTGCGGCCGATGCTCGAGGTCCTCCGGGATGTGAGGACGCGGGGTCTCTGATTCGAATCGCCGGACGAAAGGGCCGAGCGGGCGGCCGCCCGCATCGGTGGATCATTTGCGCGTGCGTGATGCTGCTGGCGGCGACGAACGCCCGCTCCGAGCAATCCACCTCCAGCCAGGCAGTCGAGCAGAGACCGCCGAGAGACGACGGCGGCGCCCCGACGCAGGTCCCGGACGCCCAGACCGACCCCGCCCCGGCCGGGGTCGATACGCTCGAGGTGACCGGCCGGTCCCTGGCGACCGTCGCCGACGCGACGGCCTTTGCCACCGTCATCGAAATCGACCGGCAGGCCGAGGAGTTCAAGACGGTCGCACAGGTCCTCTCGGAGACGGCAGGCCTGCAGATCCGTCGCTTTGGCGGTCTCGGCGACTTCGCCACCGTCTCGGTGCGCGGGGCGAGCGCGGGCCAGGTACGGATCTTCTTCGATGACGTCCCTCTGACCCGCGCGCGGACCGACACCGTGAATCTGGCCGATCTGCCTCTGGAACCCCTGCAGCGGATCGAGGTCTACCGGGGCACCACGCCGCTGTCGGTCGGCGCCTCCGCACTCGGAGGCGTGATCAACCTCGTCACCAAGGATCCCTCGCAAACGCCGTCGGTGGCGATGCTCGTCGGTGGCGGATCGTTCGGAACCCGACAAGCCAGCCTCACCACCTCCGGGCGGGCCGGGCAATGGGGCCTGCTCGGCTCCTTCAACTATCTCGGCTCCCAGGGTGACTTCCCTTTCGACGACGACAACGGAACCGAGCAGAACCCGCTCGACGACGAACGGGTTCGACGCCAGAACAATGCCTTCAATTCCGGAGACGTCATCCTGAAGGCGGTTCGCGATCTCTCCCCGCGCATGCGCCTGGTCGCACTCAACGAGTTCTTTCTGAACGACCAGGGCGTCCCCGGCATTGGAGCCTTCCAATCGCGCGATGCGAACCTCTTCGACCTCCGCAACCTGACCTACGCGCGCCTCTTCGCCGAAGGGCAGGACGGACTGCCGGAGGAATTCGATGCGACGCTCTTCTTCATCTACGAAGAAGAGCGCTTCGACGACCCCACGGGCGAGGGGGAGATCAACCGCCAGGCCGTGCAAACGCGGTTTCGCACCTTCGCCGCCGGGGCCAACGCCCACGCCGCGCAATCCCTCGGCTCCCACCTCGTCGAGGGTCGGATCGACCTCGGGGGCGAAATCCTCGTGCCCCGCGACCTCCTCACCCCAAATCCCAGCGAGGAAACGCAGTCGCGCTTCTCGTTCGACCTGGCCGCCGGAGACAGCTGGAGCCTCTTCGACGACGACCTCGTGCTCGACGGACAGCTCCGCTACGAGCTCATCCACGACGACTTCGGCGGCTTCCAGAGTCCCGCCGACGACGTCGAACAGGATCCCGGAGGAGGAACGAAGCATTTGTTCACGCCGCGGGCGGGGGCGCGCTGGCCGCGGCCAAAGCCGCGCGCGCGAGCCGGAGCGGCGGCGGCGGCGGGACCGCGGGGCTCGACGGCGCTTCGTCTCCGTTCGGGGGTTACGAAGGCGCGGAGGTGGACCGCGCGGCGGCGCGC
>JAPOLW010000374.1 GCA_029976905.1 bacterium
GTGGGCACCTCAAACCCGTCCCGCGCGAATCGCGCGTACTCGGCAACAAATGGCGGCGCCGACCAGCGCTGAAGTTTGCGCAAGCACATGATCAGCGTGCCGGTGATGCCGACGCCGTCGAGGCAGCCAGGCGGGACGCGAACTTCGTGAATCAGACCGGTGCGGCCGAGGACCTCGCCGTCGTCCTCGGCATCCAGAGCAGCATCGAAAGCGGCGCGAACGAGTTCTTCACCTTCGGTCACTTCGAACCGGCGATCGTGCACTTCCACCGAAACCTGGGGGCCGCCCTCGCCTGAACTCCTCTCTTCTCGCGAGAGGGCGAGACGACAAAGGGGCCGCGCGCCCCGGTCGGCGCGCCGCTCCGGCGCCGGAAGACCGGAGGCGTGCGCCGGCATCCCCGTCCAATCTCCTCGCCCTCGTGACGCGACGGGGTTCCTTCCGGCCCCCGAGCTCGAGTCCTCCTCGCCCGACCACAACCCGGAGGACGATCCGGGCCGGTCCGTCGAGAACGGACTTCCGAGAGCCGACGTCGCCGAGAAGCGGGCCGACGGACTTCCCTGCAAGCAGAGATCGTCGTGCCGACGGGCTCTGCGGGGCCGTTCCAGAGTCGGTAGTCCGCTCCGCCTCCGGGTGATACCTTCGAGGCCGATGATGGTTTCGGCCCCCGCATCCAACGCACTGCCGATCGCGTCCACGACGGTGCCCCCAAAGGATGCCGACGCGCGAACCACCGGCTGTCCCGGGGTGCGCTCCGCCTACGCGGACGGCCGCGCATTCCCTGGTCGGGCGGACAGCCGCGCCCTTCCTGGTCGGGAGGCCCGCGTCTACCGCGGAGCCAAAGGAGAATTGTCATGAAATCGCGGGTATCGAGGCGCGAGGTTCTGCGCATTGCCGCCGCCCTTGGCCTGGCGCCGGTATTGCCTTCGTTGGCCGGTTGCGGGGATTCCTCGACCGAAGGCGTCGAAGGCCTTCCCGACTACGAATACGACGGCCCTGCCGGGCCCTCGACCCTATTCCAGCACGGTGTCGCCAGCGGCGACCCGTTGACGGACCGGGTGATTCTGTGGACGCGGTGTTCCACCGACTCCGAAGAGGTCGTCGACATCTACTGGGAGGTTGCCCTCGACCCTGAATTTTCACGCCGGGTGGGCGCGGGCTGGGTTTCCAGCGACGCGGAGCGGGATTTCACCGTCAAACTCGACGCGGTCGGGCTCGCAGCCGGGACGACCTACTACTATCGCTTCCGAGCGCTGGGCCGGACGTCTCCCATCGGCCGGACCCGCACGGCGCCCTCGGGCTCTCCCGACCGTCTCCGGATGGGTGTGGCGAGTTGCAGCCGATACACCGGCGGATACTTCCACGCCTACCGCGGACTTGCCGACAAGGCAGACCTCGACCTCGTGGTCCATCTAGGAGACTACATCTACGAGGATGGAAATGCGGGGCCACTGCGTCCGCACGACCCGCCGCGCGAACTGTCGACGCTCGAGGACTACCGGACACGCTACGCGCAGTACCGCCTCGACGCCGACCTCCAGGAGATGCATCGGCAACACCCGTTTGTCTGCGTGTGGGATGACCACGAGTCGGCGAACAATGCCTGGAAAGACGGCGCGGCCAACCACGACGAAGAGACCGAAGGAAGTTGGGCCGAGCGCCGCGCGCGCGCGGAGCGGGTCTACTCGGAATGGATGCCGCTGCGCGATCAGCCCGGCGGCATGATCTTCCGCCATCTGCGGTTCGGTGACCTCGTCGACCTCCTGATGCTCGACACCCGACTCTGGGGGCGGGATCGCCCCGCCGATTCTCCCGGCGACCGGGACGTGATCCGCGATCCCGGGCGGACGATGCTGGGGCGCGATCAGGAACAGTGGTTCGCCGATCGGGTGCGCGATTCCACGGCGCGGTGGATCGTCCTCGGCCAGCAGGTGATCTTCTCCCCGTGGAAAACGATCGGCGCTCCCGAATCCGAGGGCGGAGGGCAGATCCTGAACCAGGATGCATGGGACGGGTATTTTGCCTGTCGCGCTCGCCTGCTTCAGGCCTTGCGCGAAGCCGGGAACCCCAACCTCGCCATCCTGACCGCTGACATTCACAGCTCCTGGGCGTTCGACGTGACCGACGACCCCAACGATCCGGAGGTCTACGACCCGCAGACCGGCGCGGGAGCGCAGGGCGTGGAATTCGTCGTGCCCGGGGTAACGTCCGCATTCCCCGTCCCCGCACCTGCGGTCGTCTCCGCGATCCAGGCGGTGAACCCCCACCTCGCCTGGGGCGAGGTGACCCAGCGCGGCTATATGGTCGTCGACGTCGATCGGCAGAGAATTGAAACGACCTGGTACCACATCGACGATGTGACGGCGGTCGAGGCAGAGCATCGCATCGGAGCGGTATTCGCAACACGCCACGGTGCAAACCACCTCGAAGAGTTGCAGGAACCGGCTCCGCCCCCCCCCCGGGGAGCCGCGCCAGCCCCCCGGAGCTGACCGTGAGGGAAAGGTCCTCCTTGCGACGGCCGGATCGTCGTCTTTCTCGTGCTGGCCCGGCCAGCCTCCACCGGTCAGAGGAAACAGTCTGCATGAGCGGCCGCGCACGGCTGAAAAACCGGGGGCCGGGACGGACTGTGGGCTGCGACGAACGAATCGCGACCGTGCTCCTCGCCCTGGGCGCCCTGATCCTCTCGGCCTGTTCGCAGCCGCAACCAGATCCAGAACCGGAACCCAAACCAGCGGCGCTGGCCTCGCTGCTTCCTGCCCATCCCAACGCGAACGTCATCGTCCTCAGTTTCGATGCCCTTCGCGCGGATGCGCTCGGCACCTACGGCTATCGACTCGAAACCTCTCCCCACATCGACGCGTTCTCCGGCGGGGCGATGCATTTCGTAAATGCGTATTCGGTGGCACCGAAAACACCGACATCGTTCGCGTCGGCCTTCACCGGCCAGTATCCCAACACCGCCTTCAATGACTGGCGTCTGCGCTCGGAGTCGACCCTGGCCGAGGAGTTCCAGAAAGCCGGGTACCGCACGGCCGCCTTCCTGAACAACCCGCATCTCCCTCGTGTACGCGGCTTCGCGCGTGGCTTTGAGACCTATCGATACTATCCGGGAATGGCAGACGAGCCGGTCCTGCGGGAGGCCGGGTCGTGGCTACGACGCAACGCCGGCGAGAAGCTCTTTGTTTGGGTCCATCTCTTCGACCCCCATGCCCCCTACGACCGCAGGACGGCAGCCGAGCACCTCTACGATCCGGCCTACCAGGGGCGCTTTCGAGCACGGGCCGCCGACATGGCCCCGGTGGCGGATGAGAAGGACCTCGAACACGTGCGCTCGCTCTACGATGGGGAGGTACACGCAGCCGACCAACTCTTCGGAGAGTGGATCGCGCTCTTGAAAGAGCTCGAACTCTACGACACGAGCTTCGTCATCCTGACCTCCGATCACGGCGAGGAGTTCATGGAACACGGCCATATGGAGCACGGCCGCCTGAACGAGGAAAACCTACGAATTCCCCTCCTGATCCGAGCACCGGGCCAGCAGGAAGGCCATCGGTTCGCCGGACGCGTGAGCAACCTGGATCTCCTGCCGACCGTGCTGCCGCTCGTCGGCGTGCCCGCACCCACCGCGCTTGCGGGTCGCAATCTACGCGATTCCGATCCAACCGGGCGCGCGTTGATCGCCGTTGCGAATACCGATTTCGAAGGATTGGCGGCCAGTATTCTCTCGGGCCGGGAGAAGCTGATCGTGCAGTGCTTTGCTGGAGGCGAGCGACAGCTCTTCGACCTCGTCGAGGATCCCGGCGAAACACGCAATCTGGCAAAGGAGCGCACGGCACGAGCCGACGCGCTCGAAGTCGAGCTGTGGCGCACTCTCGGTCTGCCCGGATGCAGCGACCTCCCTCTCGTCGTTCCCGGGCGGCAGGAGAACGAGACCAAAGGGCTGCCGCGCAAGAGCATCGAGGCCCTCAAGCGGCTGGGCTACATCGAGGAGTGACCCCTTGGGCCGCACGGCTCGAGGAAGATTGCCTATGCCGGCGCATCCGCCGCAGGCCCCGACGGGACGCTTTTCGCCACTCCGCCCTGCGGGAGACCCGGTCGAGGGAAGAGCACCCGCCCCATCACCGGTGCGCCTGCGGCGTCCCGCGGCGAAATCCATCCCCCCAAACCCGCCGCGGCCCCGGGCAAGAGCCGTGCGCCCGGCTTCGGGGGCAGCCCGGGACCGGAGGTGGAGCCACAGGAGCGAACCTCTGCCGCGCGGCGGTTTTGGCAGACGGCCCCGGGTGCGCTACGTCGCACGGAGGCAGAGCCGGGTGCGGCCCGGGTGGATTCCCCAAACGGAAAGGTGAGACCATGAACTTCGGAGAAATCCCGTTCATCAAGAACCACACGGCCCTCTACGAAAGCGACCCCGACAAAGCGCACCTATGGGACTCGGGAGAGGCCGGCGGCAGCGGCATGCTGCCGACGCTTCTGCTGATCACCACCGG
>JAPOLW010000375.1 GCA_029976905.1 bacterium
CATCGGTTTGGGCACGCTCTGTGGCAACGTGGTCTGCGGCTTCCGGCGCGGCTGCTCTCGTCGCTGTCGCGCTTCTTGACGGGAATCGAGATCCATCCGGGGGCCAATATCGGCCGTCGTTGTTTCATCGACCACGGGATGGGAGTGGTGATCGGGGAAACCACGATCATCGGCAATGACGTGCTGATCTACCAGGGGGTTTCGCTCGGTGGAACGAGTCTCACCCGGGGAAAACGACACCCGACGATCGAGGATTATGTGGTCGTCGGCCTGGGATCGACGGTGCTGGGCCCGGTCACGATCGGCCGTCACAGCCGGGTCGGGGCGGGGTCGGTGGTGGTCGACTCGACGCCTCCGCACTCGACCATCGTTGGTGTCCCCGGCCGCATCGTCGGGGAGAGTGGGGCGCATTCGGCCAGTGGCGAGCCCTTGCTGACGCTCGACCATGCCGCCTTGCCCGACCCCCTCCTGCGCGCGGTCTCGAGCCTGAACGAGCAGATCGCCCAGCTCGAGCGCGAGGTCGCGAGCCTCCGTGCGACCGCTGGGCCTTCGGCTCCCGCGAGTGAGGCATCCACCGGCGAACGAGGTGCCGACACGGCGTCACCGCCGGATCCTCTGGTGGAGAAATAAGGGGATGTTTCTCGATCACAACGCCGGGGGGCGGGTGCGTCCCGAGGTCGCCGCCCACTTGAACGAATGGCTGCGCGCGCCGGTGGCGAATCCCTCGAGTCTGCACGCGGCCGGACGTCGTGCGCGCGCCGCCATCGAGCAGGCGCGCGATGCGGTGGCCCGCCTGGTCGGGGCAGATCCGTCCGAAGTGGTCTTCACCAGCGGCGCGACCGAGGCGAACAACCAGGCCATCCGGGGGTTGAGTGGTCCGGACCGTGGGGTGGTCACCACCTCGATCGAGCACAGCTCGGTGCTCGAGGCCGTGGCCGCCGCCGAACGAAACGGCTCCGTGGTACGCCAGGTCGCCCCGGGGGCCGATGGTCTCGTTGCGCCCGAGGCCGTAGCGGAGGTGATCCGGCACGACACCGTTCTGGTGACGGTGGGCTGGGCCAATGGCGAGATCGGTACCGTGCAGCCGATCGCTGCGATCGCGGACGCGATCCGCGCCGTCCGCCCCGGGGTCTGTCTCCACAGCGACGCCGTGCAGGCGGTCTCCTCGCTCGAGATCGACGGGAAAGAGGCTGGCGTCGACCTTCTGAGCTTGTCGGCCCACAAGCTCGGCGCCCCGGCGGGCGTCGGCGCACTGGTGATCCGCGATGGGGTCGCGCTCGCGCCGCTTCTTCTCGGGGGGCCCCAGGAGCGTGAACGGCGCGCCGGGACCGAAAACGTTCCCGGGATCGTGGCGTTCGGCGTCGCGGCCCGCATGGCCCTCGAGGAGCGGTCGGCCTACGCGGCGCGCGCGCGCCGCATCCGGGAAGCGGTCTGGGAGGTGCTTTCGCGGGTCCCGCCGGTGCTTCGCTTCGGGCGTGCCGATGGCCTGGCGGGCACGTTGGCCGTCGCTTTTCCGGATCTGCGCGGCGATGCGCTCGCGGCGGCTCTGGACCTTCGCGGCGTCGCCGTCTCGACGGGTTCGGCTTGCGCGGCGGGTGCCCCGGAACCGTCGCATGTCCTGCGCGCGATCGGCGTTGCGGAGGAGCCAGCGCGCGGCGGTCTACGGCTTTCCTTCGGGCCGGAATTGACGATCGAGGACGCGCTGCGTGCGGCTGGGCTGGTCGTCGACACGGTCGAGCGTGCGCGCGCTCGACGGGAAGTGCGCTCGGTCTCCTCCCGGGACTGCAGCGGCGTCGGTGCGAGCGCTCTCCCGGGTGCGGCTGCGAGGCGGGTCGAACGTGCTCTCTGAGCGGATCGCGGAGACCTTCGAGGAGATCTGCGGTCGCCCGCTCGATGCCGCGACCGTGGGGGCGACGCATCTCCCGCCGGGGGCCCGGGTCGTCGCCGCGATGTCCGGCGGCGTCGACAGCGCTGTCGCCACGGCATTGCTTCGCGGGGCCGGCCTCGACGTGGTCGGCGTGTCGATGCGTCTGGGAACCTCCGGCGCGCGCGCGGGTGACCACCGGGGCTGCTGCTCGCTCGACGATTTCGAAGATGCGCGACGTGCGGCCGAACGACTGGACGTTCCCCACTATGTGGTGGATTTGCGCGACGTCTTCCAGGCGCGGGTGATCGACCCCTTCGTCTCCAGCTACCGGAACGGTCGCACGCCGAATCCCTGCACGCTTTGCAATCGGGACGTGAAATTCGATGCCTTTTGGGACTACGCGCGCACTGTGGAGGCGGAGGCGGTGGGCACGGGCCACTATGCTCGCATCGGGTCCGGGAGCGGAAGGTTCGGCTTGTATGCGGGAGTCGATCCGGCGAAAGACCAGAGCTATTTTCTCTTCACGCTGGGGCAGTCCGAGTTGGCGCGGACCCTTTTTCCGGTTGGCAACCTCGATAAGGACACGGTCCGTTTGCTCGCCGCGGCCCTCGAACTGCCCGTCGCCAACAAGCCCGAGAGCCAGGACATCTGTTTCGTTGCCGGGCGGCGATACAGCGACTTCGTCGAGGAGGCGATGCGGGAGGAAGATCGCCGGCCCGGCGCGATTCGGGATGTGAATGGAATCGAACTGGGACACCACGATGGCATCCATCAGTTCACCGTCGGCCAGCGCAAGGGCCTCGGCGGAGGAGCGGCGGAACCGCGCTTCGTGACTGCCATCGATCCGGTCACGGCAACGGTGACCGTCGGCGGGCGGGGTGACCTCGATCGAGCCGGACTGCGGGTCGAGGATGTCTGTTGGACCGACCGGCCCCGACCGGGGCGGGCCTTCGTGCGGCTGCGCCATCGTCACGAGCCCGTGGGGTGTACGATCCACGTCGAGGGGCGTGAAGCCCGCGTCGAATTCGACGCACCGACGGCGGGTGTGACGCCGGGCCAGGCGGCTGTCTGGTACGACGGCGAAGAAGTGCTGGGCGGCGGATGGATTGCGTCGTCGTGAACGGGCCGTGGCGGCTTCGGGAGCGGCCGTGAACGACGAGATTCGCACGCGTGTCGAGACCGCGGTCGGCTACCGCTTTGCCCATCCCGCCCTCTTGCGCGCGGCGCTCACCCATTGCTCGGCGACGGCGCGCCAGAGCGAGCACAACGAAACCCTCGAATTTCTCGGGGACGCCGTGGTGGGGTTGGTCGTGAGTGACCTTCTCTTCGAGGCGTGGCCGGAAGCGGACGAGGGACAGCTGTCGCGTCGCCGCGCGGCCCTGGTCAATGCCCAGGCGCTGGCCCGGCGCGCGAGAGTGCTCGAGCTCGGCTCCTGCCTCGCCCTGGGCCGGGGTGAGGAGAAGACGGGGGGACGGGAGAAGACCTCGATCCTGGCCGGTGCCTTCGAGGCCGTGGTGGGAGCGGTGTACCGGGATGGCGGCTTCGGGGCCGCTCGTGACTTCGTCGTTCGCGCCTTCGCCGGTGAGATTGCTCGACCCCTCGACGAAGCGTCAGACCACGAGTTGGGGGATTACAAGACGCGCTTGCAGGAACGCACCCAGCGTGATTTTCGGCGGGCTCCGGTCTATGCGCTCCTCGCCGTGACCGGCCCCGACCACGCACGCGCCTTCGAAAGTCGGGTGACGCTCGAGGGGCGCGTGCTCGGGACAGGGCGCGGAACCAGCAAGAAGACTGCGGAGCAAGCAGCAGCGCGCGAGGCTCTGGCCCGACTGGACGACGAACAAGCGGGCGGGACGGCGCCCCTGGATGGGGAAGGAACGGAGACGCCGTGAACGAGCGGGGCGAGGACGGGACCACCGAGAAGGGAGTGGGCGGGACGACCGGGCCGGACGAGCACCGGGCTGGCTTCGTCGCGCTCATCGGTCGGCCGAACGTGGGCAAGTCGACCCTCTTGAACCACGTCCTGGGGCGGAAGCTCGCCATCGTCACGCCAAAGCCACAGACGACCCGAACGCGGATCCTGGGCATCGTGTCGCGACCGGAGGCGCAATTCCTCTTCGTCGACACGCCTGGGCTACACCGGCCGCGCAATCTGCTCGGACAGCGTATGGTCAAGGTTGCGCAGCAGACCTCGGCCGACGCGGACGTCGTGCTTTGGATCATCGATGCGGAGGCAGGGATTGGCCGGGAGGACGAGAAAATCGGCCGTGAACTCGCGGGTCAGTCCCGGCCCATGGTCGTCGCGGCGAACAAGATCGACCGGGTGAAGCGCGTGGCTCTCCTGCCCTTGGTCACCCGGCTTGCGGAGGTCGCGCCCGAGCGCCATGTGGTTCCCGTCAGCGCTCGAAGCGGCGAGAACGTCGAGGAATTGCTCGAAACCGTACGCACGCATCTTCCGGCCTCTCCGCCGCTGTACCCGGCCGATGCGGAGACCGATCTGCCGGAACGCTTCTTCGCAGCCGAGATCATTCGCGAGCAACTTCTTCTCGGCACGCACGAGGAGGTTCCCTATCAATGCGCCGTGCGGGTCGAGGACTGGACCGAGCGGGA
>JAPOLW010000376.1 GCA_029976905.1 bacterium
GCTTGGGGTCGGGGATCGTCGTGATCGTCGAACGGCAGAGGATCGGGATGTAGTAGTTCAGGGCCCGCTCGGCGATGTGTGCGGTCGGAAGCCAGGAAATCACACGGCCGTTGGCGGGCAGCCGGATGACCCCGTTGAGCATGCCGGCGACCGCGCGCAGGTTGGCATGGGTGAGCTGTACGCCCTTGGGCGGGCCGGTCGTGCCGGAGGTATAGATGAGGGTGAGGAGATCATCGGGGGTGACCTCCGACGCGGCGGCGTCTGCATCGAAACCGGCTCCCGACGCCTCGACTTCGGCGAGGGTCCGGGCTCCGGGGGCTTCGCCGTCGAGGACGACGAGGTGTTCGAGTTCGGGGAGCTCGGCGCGGGCCTCGAGGAATCGTTCGAGAAAGGGACCCTCGACGACGGCGACGCGGGCGTTCGAGTCGGCGACGACGTAGGTGATCTGCTCGGCCGAGAGCGTCTGGTAGATCGAAAAGGGAACCGCGCCCAGCGTCACCGCGGCCAGATCGACCAGATGGAACTCGGGCCTGTTGCTGAGCATCAGCGCCACCGTGTCGCCCTTCCCGATGCCGAGGGCGGCGAGACCGCCGGCGACGGCGTCGGCCCGGGCGGCCAGCTCGCGATAGGTGAGGGCGACCTCGCCGTCGAGCGTCTGGACGGCGGTCACGTCGGGGGACGCGGCGGCGGCCTCCCGGAAGCCGCGCGCGAGGGTCGGGGATTCGATCATTCCATCGGACATGGCAAAACCTCTCTTTCAGACGGTCCGGAGGGTCTTCATGGAGGATTGCTGGGGCGGGCGCAATCCGGCTGGTCCTCGGGAGGCCGATCCGCGGGCTCGCCGGTCGGGGCCGACCTGGCGGGTCAGATCGGGTACAATGACGCGCATGCAGCAGGCGGGCCGGAGGATCGCGATCGTCGGTGGCGGTGCGGCGGGTCTCCTCGCCGCCTGGCTTCTCGACGAACGGCACGAGGTGACGCTCTTCGAGGCGGCGCCTGCCGTCGGCGGCAATGTGGTGACCCTCGGCGGCAACGTGGCGTGCCCCTCCCTGCCCCCGGAGTTGCGTCTGGAGGCGGGAGTCGTCGAGTTCGACCGGATCCACTTCCCCCGCTTCCATGCCCTGATGTCGGCTCTCGATGTCGAAATGCGCCCGGTGCCGATCTCGACCGGGCTCTTTCTCGCCGATGGTTCGAGCTGGCATTCGCCCGACCGGCTCGTCCGCGAATATCGAAACCCCATCCATCGAGCGCTCGTGAAGTTGCGCCACCTTCCGCTCGCCCAGGCACGACGACGTTTCCTCGCACGGACGACCGGTCTGGGCGAGGCGGACCTGGTGCGTCATCGCCTCGAGGATTTTCTGGCCGACGATATTTTTGGCACCTGGGTCCGCCTGCTCATGACGTATGGCTATTCGATCTCGTTTGCGCGCGTCGGTGACATGGGGGCGGCGATCGCCGTGCCAACGCTGCGCCGCTTCCTTTCCTCGAGCGAGTGGACGAGTATCGTCGGCGGCACGTCGACCTACCTCGAGCGCCTGCTCTCACGACTCCGCGGTACCGTCCATACCTCGGCGCCGGTCGTGCGGGTCGACCGTGGGGAGGACGGCGTGCGCGTCACGGTCGCGGGACAGGAGCCCGTACGCTTCGACGTGGTCGTACTCGCCGTCACGCCCGAGCGCATCCTCTCGCTCTTGGTCGACCCCGATCCCGACGAACGACGTCGTTTCGGTGCGTGGCAGACCAACGAGGCACGAACCCTGGTGCACACCGACACCGCGCTCTACGAGCGCCGCGGCGTCCGCTACCGTAGCGAGTTCGATCTCTTCGTCGATGCGAGGGGCCGCGGTGGATACAACGCCTACCTGAACCGCCTCTGCGGCATCCCCGAGACCTCCGGTGTCCACTACGGACTCGCGTTGGGTCTCGAAGCGGAGATCGAACCGTCGCGCGTCCTGCACGAGCAGACCCACTTCACGCCCTCCTATGGGCTCGAGGCCCTGCGCTACCGCCAGGAGGTGCGCGAAACCAATGGGTCGCGCCGTACGTGGTACGCCGGGGCGTGGCTCGGTGACGGATTGCACGAGGGGGCCGTGCGGTCGGCAGAGGCCGTCGCCGCCGCACTCGGCGGGCGACGGCTGGCGTCGGGCGAAGGTGTGTCGGCGCGGGCGGCCGCGGGCTGAAGAGTCGCACCGGCGCGACGCCGCCCGAGCGGCGACCGCGGTTGGGACGCGCGCGCCGCCCGGAGCGCGGCGAGGTCGCTGCGGCTTCGTCGGAGAAGGGCGCTCAGGAGGCGCCCGTGTGCAGATGAGCGCCTTCGTGCACCGGGTCTCCGGTCAGTCGCTCGTAGAGTCGGCATCCCGTCCAGATCGTCCCGGCAAAGCCCGCGAATCCCGAGGATGCATTGCAGAAGTGGAATCCCTCGAGGGACGTGCGATCGTCGAGGCGTCCCAGTCCGATGTTCCGGGGCGTCATGTCGGAGCCGTAGGAGTTGCCGGCAGGGCTCAGGCAGTAGCGTTCGTTCGTCGTCGGGGAGCCGGTGGTCTTGAAGCAGAGGTGCCTGCGTAGATCAGGCACATAGTGTCGTTCGAGGACGTCGAGCATGGCGTCGAAGATCTCGAGTTTCTTCTCCCGGTAGACGCGGGCGTTGGCGATCTTGAGCGCGTGGAAGCGCTCGTAGTTCGCCACGGTGAGAAGCTCGAGGATCTGGGTTCCCTCCGGGCAGTCGCTGCGGTCGTCGGAGAGCAGCGTCGGAACGGTCACCGCGAAGCTCGGCCGCGCGTAGTCTCCCCGATCGTACATGGCCGAGAAGGCATCGTTGAGGTCGGGGTTCTCGGTGTGGAAGAGGTTCGAGCGGCCGAAACCGAACTCGCGCAGATCGATTCCCTCCACCGCGCAATAGGCCATGAAGTTCGACGGCGAGTACGCATAGTCGAGTCGGCGACGGACCGAGCGTGAGAAGCGATCGAGGCCGATCATCTCGGCGGCGCGTCTTGGATCCATGTTGCAGACGACCGTGGTCGCGTGGTGCTGATCGCGCCGTCCTGTGAACTCCCCGGATTCCAGGACCTCCTCGGTAGTCGCGCCGACCACGCGGCGGCCTTCGACCACAAAGCCGGTCACCTGTTGGCCCAGGAGGACCTCCCCACCGGCGTCCTCGATGACGCCGACCAGGGAATCGATCACGTGCTCGAAGTGATGCGTGGGGTAGTAGGCGCCGCGCACATAGCCTGCAAAAAGCATGACCCACGCGAAAAAGGAGAGTTGGCAGGGCGGCAGCATGAAATCGGGCCACTGCAGGGCGAGCAGGGTCTGCGCCTCCCGGGGAAGCGCAAAGCGGTCGAAAACGTCCTGCAACGTCGATGTCCGGTAACGCAGGGCACGGCGGAGCCGTGGGATGCGCGGGAGGAGTGCGAGGAGACCATCGCCGGCGGAAAGGGTGTCCAACTCGAGTTCGGTGGCGCGCACCTCGTCGACGAAGTCGGCGAGTCGGCCCGCGTCCCGGGGAAAGAGATTGCCCAGCCTTCGCGCGAGCTCGTCGAAGTCTCCGGGGACGTCCAGGGCGTAGCCCGGCATCCGCATGCGATCGAAGCCATCGACGTCGTATTTCTCGAAGGTGACCTTCCCGGCGAGCCCGAGCTTGCGTAGGAAATTGTCGACGGTGCGACCAGGCCCGCAGTTCCAGACGTAGTGGAATTGGGCGTTGAAGCGGAAGCGACGGTCTCCCTTTCCGAATTCGAAGGTATGGCCGTAGCCACCGGCGTGGTGGTGTGCTTCGAGGACGCGGACGCGGCGGCCGGTGCGGGCCATGAGCGCGCCGAAGGCGATGCCGGCAAGGCCGCTGCCGACGATCAGGTGGTCGGGCCTGTCGATCGAAGAGGACATGTTCACAATCGGACGGGCCGGAGTCTAGCGTTCGGGACGATTGGGCCAAAACGACATCGGGGCATGGCGCGACGGTGCCCTGGACGCGTAGACTCCGCTTCGAGGGCCGCCGCCCGCTTTTCGCGGCCGCCCGGGAGGGAGACGGGTGAAGCGCGCGTATACCAACGAGGACGGCACGATTCTGGCAAAGGTCCAGGCGCAGCAGGATGCTGCTCTCGTGCAGATGGCCCGACGCCGCGGTGTCGATCCCGAACGAGTCGACTCCCTGATCGCCACCGTCGAGGAGGAGGGGTACGTCATCCTGCCCGAGCTCATCGACGAGGACGTGATCGAGGCGATTCGCCGCGAGTCGGAACCTTTTCTCGCCTGGGAGGGACGGACCGAATTCGAGGGCTACAAGACGCGTCGCATCTACTCGGTGATCGAGAAGACCTTCTCGTGCAATCCCCTGATCGACCACCCCCTCGTCCTCGCGCTGCTCGACCGACTCCTGCAGCCCAACTATCTGCTCTCGCAGCTCCAGGTCATCAAGGTGCTGCCCGGCGAGGTGCGCCAGCCGCTCCACCACGACGACGGCTTCTATCCT
>JAPOLW010000377.1 GCA_029976905.1 bacterium
CGAAGCCGGGTCCTCACTGCGGGATGAGCTCGACGCGACGGTTCTGGGCGCGCCCGTCCTCGGTCTCGTTGGTCGCGACCGGATCCGACTCGCCCATCCCGATCGGCTCGAGGCGGCTGCGGGCGATGCCCCCGGCGACGAGGTAGTCGACGACGGATTCGGCACGACGCTGCGAAAGTCCTTCGTTGTACGCCTCGGAGCCGATCGAATCCGTATATCCCTCGACGGCCACGCGAGCGTCGGGATCTTCCTTCAACGTCGCGATCGCGGCGTCGAGAATGGGCGCCGCATCCGGGCGGATGTTCGACTTGTCGAAGTCGAAGTTCACGCCGCGCAGGATGATCTTGCGCTTGGGCGCGGGCGGAGCGGCGACGGCGACCTGCGGCACGGGGAAGGTATGGTTCACGCCGATTCCGGTGAGCACGAACTGGCGATCGTTGGTCGTGGCCGGATTCGCATCGAGGGTCGACCAATCGTAGCGGCCCCAGAGGCCGACGCTGGTGAGGTCGTTCAGTCGGTAGTAGACGCCGCCGCCGGCATTCCAGCCGCCGCCGGTATCGTCCATGACGCCAGTGAGGTCATGATAGAAGCCGCCCTGCATGCTGAACCAGGTCTCCACTGGTCCGGTGATGTAGGTGATCTTCGGGCCACCGGTGAAGATCACCATGCTGCCGAAACCACCGCCGAAGCGGGTGCCGTCGTTCCACCTCTCGGTGCCCGGCGCGAAGGTGAACTGGGGTTGTCCGATGAGCGAGATCTTCAGCGCCTCGGTCAGGTCCCAGCGGTATCCGCCGTAGAAGCCGACGGTGGCACCGCTGTTGCCATCGATGGTGTCGCGGAACTTCGACAGCGAAATCATTGCGCCGACGTTGGCGCCCACCTCGGGGCCGTTCGCTGCCTGTGCGCCGGGAACGGCGACGACCGAAACCAACGCGAACGCCACTAGCGTGCTCTTGAACTTCATGGGGTCTCCTCTCGAAGCCAGCCACCCTGCCCCGGAAGGCCGACGGCCGGCGAATTCAAAGTTCCACTGCAAGCTTCTGCTCCCGCCTCACGCCCGAGGCGAGGGAAGCGATGGATCGACTCAGCCGGCGGGATCGAGCTTGCCGCCCGGTGTCGTTCCCACGAATTGCTGGGCCGGCAGAAGGAACGTATCGCGCGCCGATTCCTCGGAACCGCTAAGGAGGGGGAGCGGGGGGGAGACCACGTAGAAGGCTGCCCCCGCGACCCCCGCCATGAGCAGAGTCGGGCGACCGATGATGAGGTCGGTAAAGACCGCGACCGGTCCGATCGGATCGTCTTCCATGACCATGTTGGGCGGAGGCGGCTCGCTTTCGCCCACGATGACTTCCTCACCGCCGATCTCATCTGCCCATGCCACGGGGGCAGAGGCGATCAGAGAGAACGCGGCGACGAGCGCAATGGCGGAATGAATTTGTTTGATCATCATCGAAGTCTCCTCGGTGGCCTACGGATGAGGTCTCATTTCGAAATGGTATTTCAGGATTTTCCTTCGGTCTCAAGGCCCACGCCGCTTTCCTTCGCCGCCGCAACGGCGCGAACTGGCCGCGGGCCCATGACGCAGCGCGACATGGGCCCGCGGATCCGCACTTCGACCGGAGAGCGCCTACTCGGCGACGACGAGGTTCTCGCCGAGGATCAGGAACATCGAGTCGTCGCTGGTCAGTCCCGCAGTAATCGGGCAGGCATCGCACAGCCCGTCGCCCGCGCCCGGTGCGGTGTCACACGCCGCGTGGTCGTCTACGCCATTGCAGGGCGCGGCCACGCCTCCTTCGGCGCAGGCGACTGGCGTGCAGGTCGAGCGCGCGGGCTTGCGCGAGAGGCGCGTCACCAGGCCCACGTCCGGTGAGCCATCGGCCGCGACCCCGTTGTTGAACGTCGCGCAATACACCAGCGTGCGCTCGGCCGGATCCTCGCTGTCGAAGACCAGCGGTGGATCGAAGTTGGCCCGGATCGGATCCTCCCAGAACGGGTTGTCGTAGAGCCGCTCGCCGGTGCTCTCGAGATCGATCGTGAACCGCTCGCCGCGCTTGTGGGTGTGGGAGTCGAGGCTCAGCAGCACCGTACCGCGGGGCAGGACATGCTTGCGGCAGTACTCGGCCCGGGTGAAGGGCGGCGTGCCGCTGGCGGCGCTGATGTGCGAGGTGTCCTGCCAGCGCACCGACTCGAACCGCCGATCGCGGGCGAAATAGAGATTCGTGTAGGCGTGGTGGGTCAGGTCCTGCGGCGTCAGATTGAAGGCGTGCAAGTTCCAGTAGAAAATGCCCACCGCGGGGAACCGGGTGAAGAAGCCGGGGCGGCCGTTGGGCATCGGGACCCGGCCCGCCGGCGTCGCGCCGTTGGCGCCGCCCGGGGGCCCGAATCCGACACAGGCAACGCTATCGCGGATTTCCGAACGACAGGCGGCGCCACCGCAGTCGTCGCGGTCGAGCGGATCGCACTCCTGGCCGGCGAGCGGGCCGTCCGCGCTCCCAGCGGCCGAATTCCGGGGCGTCGACCATGTCCGCGCCGAGGCCCGAAAAGCTCAGTGTCTGATGATGTGTATTCGGATCCGCGAGGTCCTCCTGATCTCTGACATAGAAGGCGTTGCCGTCCGGTGTGAGCACCTCGGGTGGGATCTGGTCGCGCAGATCGATGTACTCGGCATAGCAGATCTCGACTTCGCTCGCCGCTTCGATCCGATGCGGTGGCATCACGAGTTGCACACCCGCGTCCGCATCGGGCGCCCGCAGGGGTTCGACGACGACGGCGGACGGCGGGGGCAGGCAGGCATCGAGCAGGTCGGCGACGCGGTTGCCACCGAATTCGTCGCCGATCGAGCCGTCGCCGGGCGCAGCTCCTTCGATCCACAGCCGTATCGCCTCGAGCTCCTTCAAACTGATCGGCGATCCGGACAGCGGCATCCCACTGCCCGCGATCGGCACCGTCACCAGCGATGGGTCCGTGGCAGCGGCCAGCTTCAAGTACAGGTAGCTTTCTCCGACCTTCGTGGGGTCGACGCGAAGGAGATTGCTTCCGACCGAGGGGACGCCGACCAGGTTGTCGAAGGCCACTTCCGCCCGCAGATCGAGACCGCCGACGGCGGCTTCACCGTGACAGACGTCCGAGGTGCATCCGCGCCGCTCGAAGATCACCGTCTGGATGGCATCGAAGGCGCCGTCGAAGGATTCGTCGCAGGCCCCGGGTTCGCCCGGCTCTGGATCCGGTGCCGGCGCGGGGGGTGGCTCCGTGGTCGAGGAGGGAGAGGTTGCACTCGAGCCGCAGCCCGCCGCCGCGCCCAGCCACACCACGAGGGCGAGCGGAAGGAGAAAACGGATGTCTTGACTTGGCATGGTCGGTTGCCCCGATCGGTTGGCATCACCCAATGTGCCAAAACGGACGGTAGCCGTCCGCGGGCGGTCGCGTCAATGGAAATGCGCTGGGCGCCGGGACGGGCGCGCCGGGTGAGCGGAATCAGCGCAGGCTGACCGGAAGGCGCTTGATCCCATTGATGAAATTCGAGGCCAGGCGCTCGACGGGCCCGTTCACGCGCAGGTTCCCGAAGCGCGCCACCAGCTCCTCGAAGGTCACGCGCATCTCGAGCCGGGCCATGTGGCTTCCGGCGCAGAAGTGCGTTCCCGTACCGAAGGCGAGGTGGGGGTCGGAGCGTCGGGTGATGTCGAAGACGTCCGGGTCGCGAAAGACCTCCGGGTCCCGGTTGGCCGCTCCATAGTAGACGACGACCTTCTCGCCCTTGCGGATGGTCTGTCCGTGGATCTCTACGTCGCGCGTGGCGGTGCGTCGAAACTGCATGACCGGCGTCGCGAAACGGAGCATCTCGTCGATGGCTCCCGGGAGGAGGGTGGGGTCGCTCTTGAGCTGCTCGAATTGCTCGGGGTGGTCCGAGAGTGCCTGGACGCCGCCGCTGAGAGCGTTGCGGGTCGTTTCGTTGCCGGCAATCACCAGAAGGAAGAAGTTCATGCCGAGCTTCAGTCGGTCGATCGTGGCGCCGTCGAGGCGCCCGTTTACGAGGCTCGAGAAGATGTCGTCGGTGGGGCGTCGCCGCCGCCTGCGTGCGAGGAAGGCGCCGTAGACGAGGATCTGCAGGACGGCCAGCCGCCCCCTCCAGGCGCTGCTCACGTCCGGGTCACTCGAGCCGATCAATTTGTTCGTCCAGGTGTAGAACTTCTTCGAATGCCGGTCGGGGACGCCCAGAAAGTGGGTGAGGGCGCGCAGCGAAATGGGCGCCGAGATCGCCTCGACGAAATCGCACGAGGCGTGTCCCTCGAGTCCGGCGAGCGTCTCGACGACGATCCGCCGGGTGTGGGCCTCGGTCGTCGCAACGGTGCGCGGCTTGAAATGCGGCGTCATCACCTTGCGCAGCGCCGTATGGAGGGGCGGGTCCATGTGGATGAGCTGCTGGCGCATGTTCTCGGCAT
>JAPOLW010000378.1 GCA_029976905.1 bacterium
GGTCGTACCCGCCTTCCAGAACGGCGGCGAAGCGTCCGCCACAGACGTCACGCGAGACCTCGAGGAGTCGACGGGTCATCCCGACGATGCCGTCCTCGGTGACCTGCATCCCGCCCAGGGGATCCCGACGGTGACAGTCGAAGCCAGCCGAGGCCAGCACGAAGTCGGGTTGGAATTGCCGCAGGATGGGGCAGAGGATCTTCTCGAAGGCGAGCTGATAGCCGGCATCACCGACGCCTGCCGAGAAGGGTACGTTCACGGTGAAACCGGTGCCGGAACCCGTGCCGACGTCCTGCGCTGCACCGGTCCCGGGATAGTATGGATATTGGTGGAGCGACGCGTAGAGCACGTTTGGGTCGTCGTAGAAGATCGCTTCCGTGCCGTTGCCGTGGTGGAGGTCGAAGTCCACGATTGCGACACGCTCGAAGCCTCGCCGGCGGAGGTGGTGGGCCGCGACGGCCACGTTGTTGAAGAGGCAGAATCCCATCGAGCGATCGGTTGTCGCGTGATGGCCGGGTGGACGGACGAACGCGAACGCGTTGTCACTGGCTCCGTCGGCGACCGCGTCGACGACTTCGAGCAGGCCACCGGCTGCGAGCAGGGCCGTTTCGTAGGACCGGGCCGATGTCGCGGTGTCGGCGTCGATCTGCGAGCGATCGACCCCTTCGGTCTCGCGAATCCGCTCGAGAAGGTCGCGCGTGTGCGCGCTGCGGATTTCATCGGCAGCGGCCAGCCGTGGTTCGACGCGTTCGAGTCGCGGTCCGGTCCATGAGCCGAGCAGGTCCTCGAGAACCGCAATCCGGTCGGGGCGCTCGGGATGGCCCTCTCCGGGGTCGTGGTCGCGGAATCGGGGGTCGATCAGGATGCTCGTCCGGACGCTCACATCTGGCCCCCGGGGGAGGCGGGGTCGAAGGGGGCCGGGCGGGAAAGTCGTCTCGTATTGAGCGAGCGGCTCCAGCGATTGGTTTCTTCCCGGGGATCCACCGCGGGCGCCGCCGGGCGTCTCATCGGCTCTTCTCCCACGCTCCGGGCCCACCCTGGAAGGTTTCCATCGGCCGCGTCGCCCCACCGTCGGCGGTACGGATCGGCTTCCGGGCGGTCCCCCCAGCGGCGCGTACCGGCGTCGGAATCGGGCCGGTCGCCCCACCGGCGCGTGACGGTGTCGGGATCGTTCCAGGTGGGCCGGCTCTCGGCGATGCCGCCCCGTGCGGGTGCGGCGCCGGTGCGGTCGCCCCAGCGGCGCACCTCATCGTCGGGGCGGTCGCCCCAGCGGCGCACCTCATCGTCGGGGCGGTCCCCCCAGCGGCGCACCTCATCGTCGGGGCGGTCGACGACCACGGAACCGTCGCCGTCCCAGGCAGGGCCGTCTCCCGGCGCGATCGTGGCGTAGGCCGCGTCGGCCGGTGGGGGTCGGGTCGGTTCGGTCCCACGCCGGAAGGCCTCGATCATCGCCCCGGGCGCTCCGGGCCGCGAACGTTCCCCGGAGTGCTTGTCGACGTTCACGAGGATGATGTCGCTGGGCACGGCGAAATCCTGGACGGGTGCGTCCTCGAGGGCTTCCTGCATGAAGGATTTCCAGATGGGTGCGGCCGACCGGCCGCCGGTCTCCGTTCGACCGAGCGTGCGGTCCTGGTCGTAGCCGACCCAGACGCCTGTGAGCAGTTGCGGCGTGTAGCCGATGAACCAGGCATCGCGCAGATCGTTCGTCGTGCCGGTCTTCCCCGCGACCGGTCGATCCAGTCGTGCGCGTCTTCCGGTTCCATGCTCGACGACGCTACGCATGAGATTCACCGTCATGTAGGCGGTTTCCGGTGCGATCGCCGCCTCGGATCGGACCGGGATCTCCTCGAGGAGGCGCCCCTCCCGGTCGGTGATGGCCGTGATGAAGCGTGGTTCGACCCGCGTGCCCAGATTGGCGAAAACCCCGTACGCCTCCACCATCTCGAGCAGAGTCATTTCGGCGGTCCCCAGGGCGATCGAAAGATTCTTCTGGATCGGCCGCTCGAGTCCGAACCGCGGCAGATAGTCCAGCAGGTAGTTCAGTCCCATGGCCTGGGTCAGTTTGACCGTCACCACGTTGCGCGACTTGGTGAGGCCCTCGCGCAGCGTCGTCGGCCCGAAGAACTTTTTGGAGAAATTCTTCGGTGACCACTGCTGTCCCGGGCCGATGCGATAGGTCACAGGGGTGTCCTGGATGACGGTGGCGGGCGTGAAGCCGCGGTCGAGAGCGGCGGTGTAGACCAGCGGCTTGAAGGCGGATCCGGGTTGTCGCAGAGCCTGGGTCGCGCGATTGAACTCGCTTTGGTCGTAGTCCACCCCGCCTACCATGGCGACGATGTCGCCGGTCTGGGGCTGCATGGCGAGCAAGGCGCCCTGCGTGCCGTTGTCCTGCGCCAGGACCAGCCGTCGTTCTCCGTCGGCTTCCTCGACGAGCGCCTGTAGAAGGTCGCCGGCCCGCGGTTTGTACCCGCCCCGGGCTGCCCACGCGAAGCCCTCCTTACCGATGTACGAACGTCCACCGGCCCAGAGGACGCGCACGCCGCCGGTTGCCCGACGCAGGCCGCCTCGCTCGTCGGGGACGACGACGACGTCGAGCGAAGAGCCGGGCGCGGGCAGATCCGAAGCCGGTGTCGGCCGTGCGGTGTCGAGCAGAGGGCGCCATTGCTCGGCCGGGAGGGTGCGACGGGGTCCGCGGAAGCCCTGTCGATCGTCGATCTCGACGATGCCCTCGCGCACCGCTCGTTCGGCCTCGGCCTGGAGCACGGGGTCGAGGGTGGTGTAGACGTCGAGGCCGAGCTTGTAGGCGGCGGTGCCGCCATACCGCTTCACGAGATAACGACGCACGTATTCCACGAAGTGCCGGGCGGGCCCGATGGTTTCGCCGGTCGGCGCTTTTCTCGAGGGGGGCGCAAGGAGGATCTCTTCTCCCTCGGCGGCCACGGCCTCCTCGCGCGTGACGAAGCCCGCCTTGCGCATCTGACGCAGGACGTAGCGTTGCCGCGCACGGGCGCGATCCATGTGATGTCTCGGGGAGTAGCGCGAAGGCGCCTGGGGCAGTCCTGCGAGCAGGGCGGCCTCCGCGAGCGTGAGTTCGGAGACGTCCTTGTCGAAGTAGTTCCGGGCCGCTGCCTGGACGCCATAGGCGCCGCTGCCGAGGTAGATCTGGTTGAGATAGAGATAGAGGATCTCGTCTTTCGTGAGCGCGCGCTCGAGTTGCAGCGCCAGAAACATCTCCTTGATCTTGCGCTCGTAGCTACGTTCCGGGCTGAGCAGGAGGGCCTTGATCACCTGTTGGGTGATCGTGCTCCCGCCTTGCCGGGTCGCGCCCGCCCGGAAGTTCTCGAGGGCCGCACGCCCGATGCTGACGGCGTCGATGCCGTGGTGGTCGTAGAAGGTGGCATCCTCGGCGGCGACGAAGGCCAGTTGGACGACCCGCGGAATCTTGTAGATGGGCTCGACGTAGCGTTTCTCGACGAAAAACTCGGCGAGGATCGATCCGTCGGCAGCGAGGACGCGGGTGGCTACGGGCGGCTCGTAGTCGAGCAGGCGCTCGACCGGAGGGAGATCGCGCAGGAATTGGTCGTAGAGGAAGGCCGTGCCGCCGCCGGCCACGACCAGCAGAGCCACTCCGAATCCAAGGACGAACGTCTTGAAGGGCCGCCGGGGGCCCTTTTTCCGCGCCACCTTCCCTCGCCTCGCCACCCCCCGAGAGGCTACACGATCCCGGGCCATCGGGCCAACGCGGCTGCCCCGGCGACGGGGCCGGCAGTGGACATGGCACGCGCCGGACGAGATACTCGTTATCGATGGCAGGATCCCCGATCACCGAAGGAGGCGGCGCGGCTGGTGGCCGGACGCCGGCCTCTTCCCCGGGCGTCCGGTTGCTGGAGAAGGTCAGTGTCCTCATCCAGGAGTCGGAGAACCTGCAAGAGACCCTCGATAGTGTCGTGCAGGTGGTCGCCGAGCGCATGCGGACGGAGGCCTGCTCCCTGTACCTCCTCGACGAGAACGGCGATACCCTCACCCTCTGGGCGACGACCGGCCTGGACCGGAGCTCGGTCGGCCGGGTCCGGATGCGCACCGACGAGGGCCTGACGGGGATGGTGATCGAGACCATGGAGCCCGTGGCGGTCCCCGATGCGCCCGTGCACCCGCGCTTCAAGTTCTTCCCCGAAACCCGCGAGGAGCGCTATCACTCGTTCCTGGGCGTACCGGTCTTCGAACGAAGTGCTCCTCTGGGCGTTCTCGTCGTCCAGACCCTGCGCCGCCGGCAGTTCACCGCCGAAGAATTGAGTCTCCTGCGCACGATCGCGGCGCAGCTGGCCTCGGTATTGGTGCAGGCCCGCCTGCTCGAGAGTCTGGCGATGAAGGAGAAGGAACAGGAGGATTTTCGGCGTCGCACACTCGAGACGCTGCGCCGCCTG
>JAPOLW010000379.1 GCA_029976905.1 bacterium
GTCGTTGCGCTGGTACACCGACGGGGCGCTGGCCGACCGCTTCTGGTGCCAATATCCGGCGAGTCGACGGTATCCGCTGCGCATCCTGCCCGAAGACCTCGAAGCGGGGCGCCACTACCCTTCGGCGGATCTGCCCGCCCTGGCGCCGCTGGTTCGCGAGCGCCTGGCGGAGGTGGCGGCTGACGTATTGGCCGAAGCGGGCTGGTCTGCAGACTCGCTTGCGCTGTCGATTCTCGACTACGTCGATCCCGCGGTGGCGCGGGCGGCGGCGGGGGACGCCGGGCTTGCCTCTGATCGGGTCGACATTCCCACCGAGATCTTCGGTCACGTCATGGCGGCGGGACTGCCACTGCGCCTGGTGGCCCTGCGAGACCGCGTGCCTCCGGGCGGCCGTGTCTTGATCGCCGCGGCGGGGCCGGGGCTCAGCTGGGGCGCGGCCGCGTTGGAGTGGTCATGAGCGGGGAGCGGATCGAACGGACCCGGATTCTCGGGGTGGGCACGGCAACACCGGACCATGTGGTCACCAACGACGACCTCTCCGTCGTCATGGAGACGTCGGACGAATGGATCCAGCAGCGCACCGGCATCCGCGAGCGTCGCCACATCGAGGCGGATTGCGGGGCGACGGAGTTGGGCCACCGAGCGGCCCTGGAAGCCCTCGCCGCGGCCGGGCTCGGAATCGAGGACATCGATCTGATCCTCTTCGCGACCCTTTCCCCGGATATCGACTGGCCTGCGTCGGCGGCTCTCCTCTCCGCCAGGCTCGGGGTCTCGCGCATTCCCGCGCTCGACGTGCGAAACCAATGCTCAGGCTTCTTGTACGCACTGGCGAGCGCGGATGCCCTGATCCGCGCCGGGCGGGCCCGACACGCCCTCGTGGTCGGGGGAGAGATCCATTCGACCGGATTGGATCTGACCACGCGCGGACGTGAGGTGGGTGTGATCTTCGGGGACGGAGCGGGTGCAGTGGTGCTGGGGCCGTCCGGCGACCCGGGCCGCGGTCTGCTCTCCTGCCATCTGCACGCGCAGGGCAAGTACGCGGAAAAGCTCTGGCTGGAGGCGGCTGCGAGTCGGAAGCGACCGCGAATCTCCCGGGCGGACCTGGAAGGGGACGACCCCGCGGCCTTCCCCCGCATGAGCGGTCGGTATGTCTTCAAGCATGCCGTCACCCGCTTTCCAGAGGTCATACACGAGGCGCTCGCCGCCCACGGTCTCGGAGTCGCGGATCTCGACGTCTTGATTCCCCACCAGGCGAATCTGCGGATCAATCAATTCGTCGCGCAGGCGCTGGAAATCGATGACGCGAAGGTCGTCAACAACATCGATCGCTACGGCAACACGACGGCGGCTTCCATCCCGATCGCTCTTTGCGAGGCCATCGCCGACGGTCGGGTCACCGAGGGGCGCTTGGTTTGCCTGGCTGCATTCGGGGCGGGCTTCACCTGGGCGTCGGCGTTGTTCCGTTGGTGAGCAGGGCTTGCCCCAGCGCAGCAGGGCGGGTTCGGCTGCGGCCGATGGCGGTCGCCGACGTCGGGCAGGCGGTGGAAATCGAAAAGGGGTGGGCGCCCACTCCCTGGAGCGAGGCGACGTTCCGCAACGAGCTCGACATTCCGTTCTCGCGGGCGTCGGTCGCCGTTTTCGAGGGCTGTCCGGACGAGGTGCTCGGTTACGTCGTCCGGTGGGTCGTCGCGGAGGAATCGCGCCTGCTGTTGCTCGCCGTCCGGGAATCGGCGCGCGGTCACGGGGTCGGAAAGTTATTGCTTGACTGCGTGCTCGCCGAAGCGCGCTCGGCCGGCCTGGCGCGCGTCGTGCTCGAGGTGGCGGCGGACAACTCCGCCGCCCGGGCCCTCTATGTTCGCGCCGGATTTGCGGCACGGGGGCGACGAAAAGGGTACTATGGCAAGGCCATCGACGGGGTCGTGATGGAGCGTGTACTTGGACGCGACGTGTCATGAGGCTGCCGTTGGGCGGAGCCTGCAGCGGCATTTGTCAGTTGCTTCAAACGAAAATTTACGTTACGTTGACATGCTCACCGGGAGGGTCCCACCGCAATGTTCAAGGTTGGTGAAAAGGTCGTTTACCCGGCTCACGGGGTCGGCGTCATCGAGAGCGTCCAGAGCAAGACGATCGCGGGCACGGAGAAGAGATTCTACATGCTCCGCTTTCTCGAAAACGACATGACGATCATGGTTCCGACCGAGAACGTCGCGTCGGTCGGCCTGCGACGCATCATCGGCAAGGATACGGTCTCGAAGGTCTACAAGATTCTTCGCGACAAGAAAGTCGAGATCGACCAGCAGACCTGGAACCGGCGCTACCGTGAGTACACCGACAAGATCAAGACGGGTTCCGTTCTCGAGATCGCGAAGGTGCTGCGTGATCTCTTCGTTCTGAAGGGGGACAAAGAACTGTCCTTCGGCGAACGCAAGATGCTCGACACCGCACGCAACCTCCTGGTCAAGGAGCTCGCCATCGCGCGTTCCCACTCGGAAGAGAAGATCATGGAGGAGCTGCGAACGATCTTCGCTCCCTGAGCGGATCGTCCGCACACGCGTCCCTCGGGGAACGGGTCGTCCGCACACGCGTCCCTCGGGGAACGGATCGTCCGTACACCTCCCTCGGGGAGCGTGCCGGCCCGAGCGGCCGGAAGTTCGCGGGATCCTGCTCGGCCGTCCGGCGTCTCGACCGTCGTGGCCCGGCACGTTGGCCGTCCTTCCGACCGGGCCTTTTGCTCGTGTCGCGCGGGCCCGTCTCGCGCTTTGGCGATTGCTGATCAGCGGGGTGCCCGAACGACGCCTTCGTTCAAACTGCCGCTTCGAAAGCCGTCGAGGTCGACGACGACGCGCCGGAATCCGACGCTGCGGATACGCTCCGCCACGTCTCGCCGCACTGCTTCGTCCAGGCAGCGCGACAACTCGTCGGGTGCGATCTCGAGTCGGGCCGTGTCGTCCTCGAAGCGGACGCGGAATTCCCGGAAGCCCATTTCGTGGAGCACCTCTTCGGCGCGCTCGACGCGCCCGAGACTTTCGTGGGTGATGGCGGTGCCGTACGCAAAGCGCGAAGCGAGGCACGGCGAGGCGGGTTTGTCCCAGGTGGGAAGGCCGAGCGTCGCACTGATCTTCCGGATTTCGTCTTTGCCCAGAGCGGCCTCGACCAGGGGATGGCGCACGCTCTGCTCAGAGGCCGCGTCCAGGCCGGGACGGAAGTCTCCGAGATCGTCAGCGTTCACGCCGTCGAGGATGACGTCGATTCCTTCCCGGGCCGCGTGCTCGTGGCAGATGCGGTAGAGGTTGTCCTTGCAGAAGTAGCAGCGATTGATCGGATTCTTCGCGTACTCCTCGATCGCGACCTCGTCGGTCGAGACGACGAGGTGACGTGCGCCGATCTGCTGTGCGAGACGTCGTGCTTCGTCGAGTTCGCGTGCCGGCATCGAAGCCGACGTGGTCGTGAGGGCGAGGGTGCCGTCGCCGATTTCCTCGCGGGCGATTCGCAGAACGAAGGTCGAGTCGACACCCCCGGAAAAGGCGACGATGGCCCGGGAGAGCGGCCGCAGGCGCGCCCGGAGGTCGGCAAGTTTGGCGTCGAGTGGTTTCGATTCGCCGGCGCTCACGAGATCCCTCCACTTCCCTGGAAGAGGCCGGTCGTCAGGTAGCGCTCGCCGGTGTCGCAGAAGATCGTCAACACGATTTTTCCAGGTCCGAGTTCGCGCGCGATCTCCCGGGCGGCAGCGCAGTTCGCTCCGGACGAAATGCCGACCAGGAGGCCTTCGCGATGGGCGAGTTCACGGGCCGAAGCGGCCGCGGTATCGTCGTCGATGGCGAGGATCCGGTCGTAGGCACCGGCATGGAGATTTTCCGGGACGAAACCGGCGCCGATGCCCTGGATCCCGTGGAAGCCGGGGTCGCCGCCGGAGAGGACGGGAGACCGCGCGGGTTCCACGGCGATGATCTGGCACCCGGGGCGGTGCGCGTGCAGCGTTTCGCCGACGCCACTGATGGTCCCCCCGGTGCCGACGCCTGCGACGAAAGCATCGATGCGCGGAAACTGCTCGAGGATCTCGGGTGCGGTCGTGCGTCGGTGCGCGTCGGGGTTCGCCGGATTCTCGAACTGGCCGGGCATGAAGGAGCGTGGCTCGGCCGCCGCGATCTCCCGTGCGCGTGCGATGGCTGCGTTCATGCCTTTGTCGTCGGGCGTCAATTCGAGCTCTGCGCCGTAGGCGGTCAGGAGACTGCGGCGCTCCTGGCTCATCGTGTCGGGCATGGTGAGGATCAAGCGGTAGCCCTTGACCGCACAGACCAGCGCGAGTCCGACCCCGGTGTTCCCGCTGGTGGGCTCGACCACGACGTCCCCGGGGCGTAAGCGGCCGCTCTCCTCGGCCTCTTCGATCATGCGCAGGCAGATGCGGTCCTT
>JAPOLW010000037.1 GCA_029976905.1 bacterium
ATGGCGGATATGCACTTCTTCGCCCACCGTCTCAGCTTAATGTCAAGTCGTAGTCGCCGAGGTCTGCGCCGATAATTGTGAAGCGCATGAAGGTCACGATGAAATGCGTACGCCGCGCGGACGGCCGCCGGCTTCGACTTCGTCGAGGAGTTGGTGGTCGCCGATCTCGACCTGGCGGCGGCCGAGCGGCTGGCGGCGGAGGTGCGTCCGGATGCTCGCGCGGTCCGGGCCGACGTCACCGACCCCGAGGGGCTCGAGCAGCTTCTCGCGGACGCCGACGTCGTCCTCAATACGGTCGGGCCCTTCTTTCGCCTCGGGCCGCCGGTTCTGGCGGCTGCCATCCGGGCGGGCTGCCACTACCTCGACATCAACGACGACTGGGAGTCGACCGAGGCCATGCTCGCCCTGCACGACGAGGCGCGCGAACGCGGTGTCACCGCGCTGATCGGCATGGGTGCGAGTCCGGGCATCACCAATCTCCTGGCGGCCACGGCGGCCCGGGAGCTCGATCGGGTCGAAGAACTCTACGTTGGCTTCGACCTCGACGCGGCCATGCCCGAGACCCTCGGCGAACGACCGGCCGCCGCGACGATCCATGGCATCCATCAGCTCACGGGCCGCATCCGGGTCTTCGAGGATGGTCGCTGGGTGCAGCAGCGCGCACTGCGTCGGCTCGAGATCGACTACCCCGGCCTCGGCCGCCTCCCCGGCTGGACCATGGGGCACCCCGAGGCGATCACCTTTCCCGCACGCTTCCCCGGGCTGCGCCGAAGCCTCGTGATGATGACGATGCGCCACGAGAACGTCTTCGCCATGCGCGTCCTCTCCACTCTCATCCGAATGCGGCTGCTTTCGCTCGAGCGGGCCGCCGGGTGGGTCGAGAAGCTCGAGGGCGTGGGCAAAGAGCCAGAGACGCCGGCCGACTACATTCGCGAGCTGACCGATGCGACGCAGCCACGGCTACCGCCACTCTTCGCCCTCGCGCGTGGTGAGAAGGACGGGCACCAGGCCTCGGTCGCCGCGGCGATTCTCTCGGCCCCGGCACGCGGAATGGGCGGAGCCACCGGGGTCCCCCTGGCCCTCGGCCTCGAGGTACTACGCCCCGAAGGGGAAGCCCGCCGCGGCGTTCATGCAGCCGAAACCCTCCTCGATCCCGATACCTTCTTCGACCGTCTCGCGCCGCGCTGCGAGCCGCCCGCAACCGATCACCACGACCTGCTGCTGGTCTCCCGCTCCTGGGAGCCGGTCGATCTGCGCGCAAAGCTGCGCGAGCTACTGGTCTGAGCGACGCTCCCCCGGGGCCGCCGGTCACGACGGGCGCACTGCGAGGCGCATCGGCCGGGACCGCGATCAGGCACCAAAGTCGGCTGCGGTCGATGCGGCCATCACCTCCAGGAACGACGCCGGGAACTGGCCGACGAAGCCGTTCATGTCCCAGTAATCACTCCATTTCGCGATCTTCCCGTCCCGCATGACGTGCCGGGTCGCAAAGGTATGCTGGGCGGTCTCCCCGGTCTTGAAGGTCCACCCCTCGGTGTGGTCGAGGAAGACCACATCCCCCTCGCACACCAGGTGGTGGATCGTGTGCCGGTGTTCGGCGAGATGGTCGAAGGCGATGCGCAGACGCTTGACCACGTTCTTCGGCCCGATCGCGCCCGGATCGTCCGTCGGTACGTCCTCGTAATGGACATCCGGAGTCAGACAATCCTCGAGCGTGTCCCAATCCATCGCGGAGAGGGCGGTCCACATCCTCTCCACGGTCCTGCGATTTTCCTCGATGGACATCCTTCCCTCCCGTTTCCCGGCCCCGCCGGAGCCACTGGTCTTCTGTTGCAAGCGGGCAGCCCGATCATCATCCTGTACGATCATGGCGAAATCGAGCGAAGCGAACCTGGCCCGTTGGCGTGAGTTGGCCACCAAAGAGCGCAAAGGCGCCGATCCCGACGAGTTGGTCTGGACGACTCCCGAGGGGATCGAGGTCAAACCCCTCTATAGCAAGGCCGACGTCGAAGACCTCGACTTTCTGGACGGCATTCCGGGCGAGTACCCCTTCATCCGCGGCCCGCGGGCCACGATGTACACCGAGCGTCCCTGGACGATTCGGCAATACGCGGGTTTCTCCACCGCCGAGGAGTCCAACGCCTTCTACCGCGCCAATCTCGCCGCCGGGCAGATGGGGCTGTCGGTGGCGTTCGATCTCGCCACCCACCGGGGCTACGACAGCGACCACCCGCGGGTGGTAGGCGATGTCGGCAAGGCGGGCGTCGCCATCGACTCCGTCGAGGACATGAAGACCCTCTTCGAGGGCGTGCCTCTCGACAAGATGTCCGTCTCCATGACGATGAACGGCGCCGTCCTTCCGGTTCTCGCCAGCTTCGTCGTCGCCGGCGAAGAACAAGGCGTGCCGCGGGAGAAGCTGACCGGAACGATTCAGAACGACATCCTGAAGGAGTTCATGGTCCGCAACACCTACATCTACCCGCCGACTCCCTCGATGCGGATCGTGGCCGACATCATCGAGTACACCTCGAAGGAGATGCCTCGCTTCAACTCGATTTCGATCTCCGGCTACCACATGCAGGAAGCCGGAGCGACCTGCGATCTCGAACTCGCCTTCACGATCGCCGATGGACTCGACTATGTGCGAGCGGCTCTCTCCAAAGGGCTCGACGTCGATGCCTTCGCGGGGCGTCTCTCCTTCTTCTTCGCGATCGGAATGAACTTCTACATGGAGGTCGCCAAGCTGCGCGCCGCGCGCCTGCTCTGGGCGACGCTCATGAAGAAGCATTTCGACCCGAAAAACCCGCGTTCGTTGATGCTGCGAACCCACTGTCAGACGTCGGGCGCGAGCCTGACCGAACAGGATCCCTACAACAACATCATGCGCACCACGATCGAGGCCATGGCCTCGGTCATGGGCGGGACCCAGAGCCTGCATACGAACTCCTTCGACGAGGCCCTCGCTCTGCCCACGGACGAATCCGCGCGGATCGCGCGCAATACCCAGCTCATGCTGCAACTCGAGACCGGCATCCCCAAGGTGGTCGACCCCTGGGGGGGCTCCTACTTCATGGAATCCCTCACCCACCAACTCGCGGCCAAAGCTCTGGCCATCATCGACGAGGTCGAGGAAATGGGCGGCATGACCCGAGCCATCGAGGCCGGGATGCCCAAGTTGCGCATCGAGGAAACCTCTGCCCAACGCCAGGCGCGCATCGACCGCAGTGAGGACATCGTCATCGGCGTGAACCGATTCCAACGCGAAGACGAGCCCGAACTCGACCTGCGTGAGATCGACAATACCGCGGTCCGCGAGGCTCAGGTCGCGCGACTCCAGCAAATCCGTGCGTCCCGCGATCAGGCAAAATGCGATGCGGCCCTCGAGGCCCTCACGCGCTGCGCCCAGAGCGGCGAAGGCAACCTCCTCGAGCTCGCCGTCGAAGCGGCCCGCTGCCGCGCCTCGGTGGGTGAGATTTCCTACGCCCTCGAAAAAGAGTGGGGTCGATACCAGGCCGAGATCAAGTCCATCTCCGGCGTCTACGGCTCGGCCTTCGCGCAGGATGAGGACTGGAAGGCGATGCAGTCGGAGATCGAGCGTTTCGTCGCCGACCAGGGACGACGCCCGCGCATGCTGGTGGCCAAGGTCGGCCAGGATGGTCACGACCGCGGGGCCAAGGTCATCGCCACGGCCTTCGCCGATCTCGGCTTCGACGTCGACGTCGGAACACTCTTCCAGACACCCGAAGAGATCGCGCGGCAGGCGGTCGAGAACGACGTCCACGTCGTCGGCGTCTCGACGCAATCGGGCGGCCACAAGACACTGGTCCCGCAACTCATCGAAGAGCTTGCGAAGATGGACGCGGGCGAGATCCTGGTCACGGTCGGCGGCATCATCCCCCCGAAGGACTACGAATACCTCGAGCAGGCCGGCGTGAAGGCCATCTTCGGACCGGGTACGAAGATTCCGCTCGCCGCCCGCAAGGTTCTCGACCTGATCAGCAGCGCGACCAGCGGCGACGACCCCAGTCATGCCTCGGCCGGCTGAGTCCCGCGAGGCGCGGAGCGCAGCAAACGCGGAACGATTGGCCGCCGACGTGCGCGAAGGCAGCCGGCGGGCCATGGCCAAGGCCATCACGCTCGTCGAGAGCACGCGCGCCGACCACCAGCGTGAGGCCCAGACCCTTCTGGAACATCTGCTTCCGGCGACCGGGCACGCGGCACGCGTCGGCATCACGGGCGTACCCGGAGTGGGTAAGAGCACCTTCATCGAAGCCTTCGGACTCCACCTGATCGAGCAGGGCAAGCGCGTCGCGGTTCTGGCCGTCGACCCTTCGAGTGCCCGCTCGGGCGGCAGCATCCTGGGAGACAAGACACGCATGTCGCGTCTGTCCGCCGCGGCCGAAGCCTTCATCCGACCAAGCCCGTCGGCCGGATCGCTCGGGGGTGTCGCGCAGCGAACCCGCGAGGCGATGCTCGTCTGCGAGGCCGCCGGCTTCGATGTGATCCTCGTCGAGACGGTCGGCGTCGGTCAGTCCGAGGTGACCGTCGCCTCGATGGTGGACTTCTTCCTCGTCCTGATGCTGCCCGGCGCGGGAGACGAGTTGCAGGGAATCAAGAAGGGCATCCTGGAGTTGGCCGACGCGTTGGCAGTCAACAAGGCCGATGGAGACAACGTCCGCCTGGCCACCCGCGCCGTCGCCGAGTACCGCAGCGCGCTGCGCCTCTTCCGCCATGGAAGCGCGAATTGGAGCCCGCCGGTCGTGCCCGTGAGCGCCCTGGAGTCCCGCGGCATGGACGAGATCTGGAAGATCATCGTCGACCACCGCGAAGCATTCGATGCCTCGGGAGAACTCGCCGAAAAGCGCCGCCAACAGCAACAAGCGTGGCTCTGGAGCATGCTCGAAGAGGGCCTACGACACCATTTTCTCGCTCGCCGCGACGTGCAGCGTCTTCTTCCCGAGATGGAGACCGCCGTCGGGCAGTCCACACTGACGCCGACCGAGGCCGCGCGTCGACTTCTCGCCCTACTCGAGGAAGGGAACAAGGCGCCATGATCACATCCCTGGTCAATCGCGGCGGTCGCGCCGGCGTGCGACGCGGCGAGCGCGTGGCCGACGTCGAGACCGCCTCCGGCGGTCGCTTGTCCTCCGATCCAATGGAACTCCTTCGACGCTTCGATGAATTCCGCTCCTGGGCCGCGGGTCTGGCCGGGGACGTCTTCACCGACGCGGTCGACGAATCGGCCCTCGGACCACCCGTCCCCGCGCCGCAGAAGGTCTTCGGCGTGGGCCTGAACTATACCGACCACGCCGAGGAAGCCGGTCTCGAGCTTCCCACCGAACCTCTCATCTTCACGAAATTTCCGAGCTGCCTCGTCGGTCCCCGGGCTGACGTGGTTCTGACCTCCAATCGTGTCGACTACGAGGTCGAACTGGTGGCGGTCGTCGGCGAAGGAGGGCGCAACATCGCCGAGAAGGACGCGCTCGCCCGGTTGGCCGGCTACTGCGTTGGCCAGGACATTTCCGATCGGCGCATGCAATTCGCCGGAAAGCCACCCCAGTTCTCCATGGGGAAATCCGTCGACACCTTCGGGCCCATCGGCCCAGGCGTCGTCGCGCTCGACAGTCTCGCCGACCCCAACGATCTCGCCCTCTCGTGCGCGGTGTCGGGCGAGGTGCGGCAGGAAGCCCGCACGAGCCTGATGGTCTTCGCCGTACCCGAACTCGTGGCATGGCTCTCCCGGCACTGCACCCTCGTCCCCGGAGATCTGATCTTCACCGGCACCCCCGCCGGTGTCGGGTCGGTGCGCGAGCCGCGGCGCTATCTCGCCTCCGGGGACACGATCACGAGCACGATCGAGAGCCTGGGCACGATGGTGAATCGCTGCGTCCCGGGTGAGGCCTGATTTCGGCAGCGGCTCCCGCCCCACCCGCGGCAACGACCCCACCCGGCTTCACGAAGATGGCGGAGGAGCCAACGAGGCGCCGCCCACCCGGCCGCGCGGCTTCCGCAACCGCGCAGATGTGTCAGAATCCCCCGGCGGCGCCCCCTTCCTTCGACGGAGGCCGGCGACCGGGAGCAACCCCGTGTTGGTGCGAAACGATTCGATCGATTGGCTGAAGGCCGTGGGCATCGTGACGGTCGTCTGGATCCACGCCATCGGTGTGCCCTACAACCCCGAAGCGGTCTCGACCGCGACCTACCTGGTCTGGTGGGCGGTACCGGGATTCCTCTTTGCCTCCGGCTTCCTGCACCATCTGGAGTCGCCGGTGCCTGCGACAAAGCTCGCGCACTGGGGGAGGCGACTCCTCCCTCCCTATTTCGTGGCATCGATCCTGGCCCTTCTCTTCCGGGTGATCCTCCTCGACCACCGCCAACTCACCCCGGGGCTCGCGCTGCACGCCCTTCTGACGGGGTCGGCCTTCGGACCCTACTACTATGTCGCCATCCTCCTCTCGGCGCTCTTCCTGCTCGTGCCTGTCGTCGCTCGTTGGCCGCGTCTGGCCGGGCCTCTCACCCTCCTCTTCCTTGGATGCGGCGCGGCTTCCTCTCGCCTCTACGACCCGTTCTGGAAACTCGGAGGAATCTACTGGCTCCAGAGGAGTCCATTTGTCTGGTGGCACTACTTTTTGATGGGCTGGATGGTCGCGCGATGGTGGCCCCGAATCCAGCGTTGGCCCGCCTCCCGATGCCGCGCGATCGGGGCGGGCTGCGCTCTGACCGCCATCCTGGTCACGTACCGCTGCGCCGGGCCCAGCCCCTGCACGCCGTTCGCCCCGCTGACGCTTCTCGGGGTCAACTACGCCTGGATCACCGCCCTCGTCCTCGGCCTCCGCGACGTACCGACGCCCGGGCCGGTGCGCTGGTTGAGCGACGCAACCTACTCCATCTTCCTCTACCACCTCTTCTTCATCTTGGCGGTCCTGCATTTCGGATCGGGCGGCAGCCTGGCGTGGCGTTCTGCCGCCTTCGTCGCGGGCCTCGCCGGCACCATCGGCCTCGTGCAACTCGGTCGGAGATGGCTGGGCGAGCGGGCCCGGGTCTATCTGGGTTGAGGGGAAGGGGCCGTGCAAAACTCCGAAGACCGACGCTACACAGGGGCGGCGCTGCTCATGGTGGCCCTCGGGGCCATACTACGATTCTGGGGTCTGGATCTCGGTCTGCCCCACATTCTGGCCCGACCGGACGAGGAAGTCCTGCTGATCCAAAGCGCACCGCTCGCCGAAGGGCGGGGCGATCTTGGGTACGCGGTCTATCCGCATCTCTTCTTCTACGCGTGTTGGGCGTGGGCCCGGGCGGGGCTGATCCTGGCCCGCCTGGGCGGGTGGCTCGGTTCGAGCGACTACGGGCAGGCGCTTCGCGACTCTCCGGAGCACGTTCTGCTCGCGGCACGCGCACTTTCGGCGACGGCCTCGACGGCGACGATCCCGCTGGTGATCAGCGCAACCCGCCGCGCGCTCGGCCGGGGGCCCGCGCTCGCGGCGGGCCTTCTGTTGGCGACGAATTTCCTGAGCGTCCGGGAAGCGCACGCCGCCAAACCCGACGCGGCGATGATCTTCTTCGTGGTGCTGACCCTGTGCCTGACGCCCTGGCTGGCCCGCCGACCCACGGTCCCGCGCGGCCTCACCGTCGGTATTCCCGTTGGGCTCGGCATGGGCATGAAGTACCCCGCACTCCTCGCCCTTCCCTCGGCCGCCATCGCCGCATGGATGGGCGGACTCGACCAGCGCGGACTCCGGCGTTGGATCCCGCCGCCGGCTCTGGCCACCGCCGTCGGCGCCGCCGTCGCCTTCGTCGCGACCTCTCCCTTCCTGGTCCTCAATGCGGAGACCTTCGTGCGCGTCTTCTCGGTCTTCGGATCGATCTTCCCGCAATGGTTTCCCGAGGTCTTCACCGTTCCCCCGGAACTCGAGCAACTCGGCCAACGCGCGTGGTGGGCCGGCTTTCCGTACCACGTCCTCTTTTCGCTCCGGTACGGAGCCGGCCTCGTGTCGACGATTCTCATGCCATTCGCGCTGGCCTGGGGGCTCTGGACCCGCCAGCCGCTCCCGGTCGCGTGCGCGGTCTACTGCGTGGTGTCGTACGTCGTGAGCGGCATCTCGCCGATGGTCCTCTCCCGCTACATGACCCCACTCGTGCCCGCGCTGGTCATTCTGCAGGCGGGCCTGCTCGCCGCTCTCGTCCGACCCGCGGGGCGACGCGCGCCCTGGCTCCTCGGGTGCGCGGCTCTCGCGCTGGTCGCAGAACCACTCTACGCGTCGGTAGCCCATGATCGCCTCGCCGCACGCACCGACACCCGGGTTCTCGCGGCGGCCTGGCTCGAGCCCCGGATCGATGGGAATGGCCCGGTGGCCTTCCTCGGGACTCGCGTCTGGGGCTACGGGGAACCGACCCTCGACGCCCGGATCGTCCGGGTTCGCGAGGACGTCGCGCTCGAGGATCTCGCGACGGCCGGGGTCCGTTACGTCTACACCCACGACCATCCGCTCCTCTTCTCCTCGACCGCACCCGACCTACACGCACGACTCGCGGCGCGGGGAGACCTCGTGAGCGAATTCGATCCGTTCCGGGCCGCCCCGGCGCCAACGCCGGTCTTCGAGGAATTCGACGCCTACTACATTCCGATGCACGGTTTCGACGCGATGGACCGACCCGGACCGCACGTTCGCATCTATGACCTCGACTCCCGAGCGGATCGCCGTCCGAAGCAGAATTCGCCCGGCGCGGGCGGAACCGGGGGGGAACGCCAGGCCCCCTCCTCACCACCCCCGGCGACGGGCTCGGGAGTGCGTTGAGCAGCCCGAGGCAAACCCATAGAAAAATCCGGGCACGGCAGCCTCGCGAGCCGGAGGAATCCCATGAGCAAAGAGACCGAAAAGTTCGGCGACCGGGTCGGCCGGGGCGACGCCGCGCAGATCGTCCCTGCCGCGACGGTCGTCCTCCTGCGCGACACAGCGACCGGACCTGAGACCCTGATGTTGCGCAAGAATTCAAAGATCGCCTTTGGCGGCATGTGGGTCTTTCCGGGGGGACGCGTCGACGACGAGGATGCGCCGGGCCAGCCCGAAGACGAACGCGCGCGCGCCGCGGCCGTGCGCGAAGCCCGAGAAGAGGCCGCCCTCGAACTCCAGAGCGACGGCCTGGTCTGGTTTTCCCACTGGACACCACCCCCCATCGACATCCGGCGCTTCAGCACCTGGTTCTTCGCGGCGCGCGCACCAGAGGCAGAAGTTGCAATCGACCAGGGGGAAATCACCGACAGCCTCTGGATCCGGCCCGTCGATGCCATCGCCAAACACCGGGCGCGTGAGATCGAATTGGTCCCCCCCACTTTCGTCACGCTGCACTACCTGGCCCAGCACCGGAGCGTTCAGGCATCTCTCGAAGATCTCGTGCCCGCCGAGGGGCCACGCCATTACGTCACCCACATCGCCGCCGGCGACGAGGGCATGGCCGTGATGTGGGAAGGCGATGCGGGCTACGCGACGCTCGACCCCGCCGCGGCCGGACCACGCCACCGCCTGACCATGACCAAGGACGGCTTCGTCTTCGACGATTCCGGTCTGCGCTGAGCCAACAGAAGTAGCACCTCCGGTCTCGTGCGACGTCGCCGGTAAAGTCTCGGCTCTCGCTCCCTCCGCCTCCGAAACCTCAGGTCTTCCGGGTGCGGTCGAAGACCTCAAGATCGATTGGCCGGCGCCATGTAGAACCAGAAAGGGAACGGCGCTTCCTGACTCTGCAGGGCCCGGCGCGCTGCCAGGATCGTCTTGCCGGCTTCGGTCGTCTCGAAGAACCACGCCTCGGCCGAGCGGCCGGTCGGCGCGGGACCCGTTACCAATTGGGTGCCGGCTTCCTCGTAGTAGGCGCGAATGTCATGGCAAACAGCGACCGTGTTGATGCCCGGAAGCGGCCGCTCCTTCCACGGGGTCCCCTCGGCCCACGCATGCAAGACGTCGAGCGCCGCCGGAATCGTCTCGGCATCGAGGACCCGGCCGACGTCGGTCACGCCGCGGGCGGCACAGGCGCGCTCCCAGGCCGAGCGCAACCCGCGCGCTTCGTCGACGGCCGGCGGTTGGTCGGGATCGAAGCGCGGCGGCATGTCGCACACCATCGGTGTCTCGTCGGTCTCGATCACTCCGAGATAGGTCTCGAGAACGGGGCCTTCGGCATCGAGCAAAGCCAGGGCCTTGTCCAGAACATCGCGCTGAAAGGCGACATCGGAGGGCTTGCCGAGCGGTCGGCCGAGTGGGAACTCGCAATAGAGCGCACGCGGCAGGGCCATCTTCTCTGCCACCTCTCGCATCGACGCGAGGACGACCGTCGACAGACCTGCCGCTTCAAAAACATGTGCGAGCGTACCCACGGTACGCGTGCAGAGAGGTCAGACCGGCGTGAGCAGGACGATGTCGACGGCATCCGCCTTCAGGTGCGCCGCGCACGCGGGCCCGGTATCGAGCCGCAACTCACTTACCGTATCCGGTTGATTTCCGGCAAAGGCGAAGTGGCGCGGCGCCACCTCGCCGATCACACCGTCGGCCGCCAATTCCTCCAGCCGGTCGATCGGATACACGACATTCAAATCGAGCTGAAAGCCAGTGTGGTCGAAGTTCGGACTCCAGTGTCCGAGGACGAGATTTCGGTCGGAACGATCCAGGGTCCGGAAGCCGGTATCGGTCTGCGAAAAGCCCTCCTGGTCCGGTCGATGAATCGCCGCCGACGTGACCAGGGCGACCTTCGCTCGTGCCAGAGGCCTGGTCGGACGCGTGAAGGCGGTCGTCTCGAATTCCGGAACGGGGAGCGTCGCGGCGTAGGCCCGCATGGCGGTGTCGGCAGACTCGGACATGGGGAGAGCAGTACCACCGAAGGACACCCCCTGGCCAACGATCACAGGGAGGGGCCCGGGCCGAATGGTTTCCCCGAAGACCCATGCGGTCGTTCGTGTTAGGGGTGTCGGGACGAATGGGCCGGAAGGAGTTCCCCATGGATGCGAGCCGTTCATTGGAAAAAAAGGAATACAACGAGGCGGCGGTGAGGACCGCCGCGAGCCTGGAATCCGCTCGATCCGAGATCTTCCAGAGCTTCAAGGGAAGAGAGATCAAACCGGATCGACTCTTCCGCTTCGATCGTACGGGACTCGGCGTCGCGCGCGAATACGAGCGCATGGGCAATCGCCCCGTATCCCAGGCCCTCCAGGAGCGCGCCGATCGTCTTGGCTTCACTCTCGAGCACATTGGGTTGACGATTGGATCGGTGGTGCACGGAATCGATCTACGCGGCGGACCCGACGAGGAGTCGATCCGCTTCGTGCGCGACACGCTTCTCGAACGAAAGGTCGTCTTCTTCCGCGAACAGCCTCTGGAGGAAGACGAACTACTCGCCTTTGGACGGTGCTTCGGAGAACTCGACGCCTTTCCCTTCGGCCAGACGGGCGAAGACCCGTTCATTCTCGAGATTCGTCACGACGAACGATACCCGGGCTACGAAAACGGTTGGCATACCGACGTGACCTGGATGGAATGTCCGTCGCTGGGCTCGATCGCGCAGTGTATCGAAATCCCGCCGATTGGAGGCGACACCCTCTTCTCGGACAGCCACGCCTGCTACCTCGGCCTGCCCGTCGATCTTCGCGATCGACTCCAGCATCTGCACGGAATCAACGACTACCGGAACTTTCTCGTGGCACCGGCCCCCGGACTTCCGACGGAGTTGATCGAGCGCATCAAGGCCGAAATCCCCTTCGGCGTGCACCATCCCCTGCTACGCACCCACCCGGAAACCGGCAAAACGGCCTTGTATCTGCACGGCGGCTTTCTCCGCCACGATTCTCTTTACGACGAACGCACGGGCGAGGCGCTCGAAAAGAGCGAGGCGGAAGAGATCGTGCGGAGACTTCTGCAACAGCATCAGCGACCCGAATACGTCTGTCGCTTTCGCTGGGAGCCTGGATCGATCGCCTTCTGGGACAATCGCGCGGTCCAACACTACGCGGCCAGCGACTACTACCCGCACCGACGCATCCTACGGCGGGTCACGGTCAGCGGGGACCGCCCCTACTATGATCCTCCCCCGCAAGAGCAGGCTCTTCTCTGAGGTCTGCGGCCTTCGCGAGGCGACCGGCAGCAAGGCCGCAGTTCGCCGTGGCAAGACCACGGTCTCCAGCGGTCTGGTGCTCCTCCTTTGCGGCCTGTGGGTTCTGGGCGCCCCTGGATCCGGCGCGGCACCACGAGCGCGCGCCGCAAACGCGCCGGCCATGGGACCCGACGTCGGCGCGCCCGCCGGCCCGGCCATGGGACCCGACGTCGGCGCGCCCGCCGGCCCGGCTACCCGACCTGACGTCGACCCTTCCGCCGAAGGACGCCCCGACCCGGCCCCGGGCGACGGACGTCCCGAAACCGCCGTGCTTCTCGAGAAGGGAATCTCCTGGCAGAGCGCAGGCGACCTCGCAAAGGCAGAGGACCTCTTTCGACGGGGCCTCGAGCGCAAACCCGACGACCCGGAGCTTCGGGCTGCTCTGGCCGGGGTTCTCGCGCGCTCGGGTCGGGCCGCCGAGGCCGCCGTCGAGTACACGCGGATGCTCGTCCTTTCGCCCGACGACGCAGGGCTCCACGCCGGTCTGGCCCGCGCCCTGGTGAATCTGGGCGACCTCGCGGAAGCGGGTCGCCACTTCAACCGATCCGTGGACCTCGACCCTCACTGCGACGTCTACGCCGATCTGGGACAGCTCCAGGACGTCCTCGGCCGCGAGGATCTCGCGCAGGAGAGCTACGAAAAGGGGATCGCTCTCGATCCGACCTGCAGCGCCCCACGGATGCACCTGGCGTCGATGTGGATGGAGGACGGGAGGTACGAGGAAGCGGCGCTCCAGTACCGGGAGGCGATTGCGGCCCAGCCCACCGCCGCCGCCCACAGCGGCCTCGGCTTCGCCCTCAACCAGCTCGGTCGACTGGACGAAGCGGCCGCAGAGCACGAAAAGGCGGTGGCGCTCGATGAAAGCCTCGCCGTCGTCCACCGGAATCGAGCACTGACACAGGCACGGCTTGGACACTACGAGCAAGCCATCACGTCCTATCGTCGCGCCGTCGCCATCGAGCCGCGCGTCTCGACCTACTACGCCCTCGGTGGAGTCTTGCGCGCCGCGGGCCGGCGGGAGGAGGCAGAGGTCGCCTACGAGAGCGGCCGCGAGCTCTCTGCCCGGGCGACGGTGGCGCCGGCACGACCCCGATGAGCCCCTTTCCGGGCCGATCGTGGCACCGGTTCGGCCACGGTGAGCCAGCCGTGGGGCGCACGGCGGTCCCCACGCGACCACGCCGGTCCGCTGGACCCGGCACCGCGCCCGCGGCAGGCGCGGCCGACTCCCCCGCGACACGTTTTGCCTCCCGGCCAAGAAACCGGTATCGCCCCTTCCTATGAAGCGCCTTCTTTCCTCGTTGGTCCTCCTTGCGTTTGCCGTTGGCTGTGGCGACTCCGGCACCCCGCCCAGCAGCGGCACGACCGTCACGGTGAAGCCCGGAGAATCGATCCAGGCAGCCGTCGATGCCGCAGCGCCAGGCAGCAGGATCGTCGTCATGCCCGGCGAATACGTCGAAACCCACGGCGGCCAGGCCGCCGTGCTGATCGAGAAATCCCTCCAACTCATCGCGAGTCGCGAAGGCGGCGGTGAAGTGAAGATCCTGCCTGGCCCAGGCAATACCGAAGGGATCTACGTGCGCGGAACGGCCGAGGCGTTCGTCGAGGACGTGCTCATCGAGGGATTCACGATCGACGGCTTCCAGGAAAACGGCATCTGGACCTTTTATGCGCGCAACTTCGAGATCCGGGACAATGTCGTCGGCCATGCCGATCACGTCGGCATCTACCCGCAACTCTCGGCGCAAGGTCTCGTCCGCAACAACGTAGCCTTCGGGGGCCTCGACAGCGCGATGTGGGTATCGGGCTCCGAGGAAGTGCGGGTGCTCGACAACGAAGTCTACGGAGCGCCCATCGGCCTGCAGGTCAACGTCTCCAAGGACGTCGAGGTCGAACGTCTGACGGCCACCGACAACGTCGTCGGGGTCGCCCTCACCCACCCGAACGCCTCCGGGCTGGGCCGCGACGTGGCGCTGGCGTTTGGCTACCGCAACGAATCCGTGCTTCTCGCCGACAGCGACATCTTCGAGAACAACCGCGTCAACACGATCACCAGTGGATCTCTCTCGCTCCTTCCGACCGGCCTCGGACTTCTGATCTCCGGCGCGGATCGCTCCTACGTTC